>JAUVBO010000465.1 GCA_030591195.1 Pseudomonadota bacterium | reverse complement strand
GCGTTGCCGAAGCCCCAGTCGCCGAGGCCGATGAAGCCGACCGATCCATCCGGCGCTGGCCTGGCCGGGCTGCGCCAGCGACTCGCCCCGGCGTGGTCCGCCGGTGATGGAGCGGGGATCAGGTAGAGCGGGCAGGCGATCAGCCCGCCCGAGAGCACGAGGGCCAGCGCCAGCTTCGACCGTCCAGTAGGTCCGATCACGGTGGATCTATCTTGACCCACCCCGGGCGCTGGCACAAACCAGCGCGCGATCGTCTCCCGGCGGTCACGGCCGGCGGAGCACCAGCCGCACCGAGGGGTGGTCCGGCGGGGCGAACCGCAGCACGAACGGCCCGTCGCGCTGGTCCTCGGGGACCGGTGGGAGGCGGAATGACAGCCGCGTGGCGGTGCCATCGCCGCTCGCGCCGGCGATGGCGGTTGCGTAGGGAATCCGCGCGTCGTCCGGAGGCAGGTAGAAGAACCGCCCGGCAGCAGCCGATGGCTTGCCGTCGTGGGTGATCGCGAGCAGCGCCACCAGGCGGTGGGGCGGCGGCTGCCGGGCTACCGACACGCGCTTGAGATCGAGCGCCCAGCGGCCGATGCTGACCCGCTGGCCGACCGCGAGCGGGATCTGTCGTTCGCCACCGGGGCTCGTCCGGAGCAGCCGTGAGCCGAGCAGGCCGGTGGCGCCGCCGATCATCAGCCCCACCAGCGCCGCGACCCAGATGATGAGCGCGCCGCGGTGCTTCGCTGGCGCGGTCGCTGCGGCCGCGCCCACCGGCCACTGGCCGCTGTCTGGCGCTGGCGAGGGCCGGCGGCGCTGACCCCCGGGGCCGCCCTCCAGCGCGACAAAGACCGGCTCGTCGAAGCTATCCGGTGTGGCCAGCGGTGGCTCGTCCGTGACCGTGGTGATCTGGCGCAGGGGCGACGGCGAACCCGAGGCGTCGGGCGGCTTGACGGTTGGTCGGCGGCGCAGGTCGACCACCGTCGGATGCGTGGCGCCGAAGGCCGCGTCGTGAGCGGTGCCGGTTGGAACCTGGGCGACGATCGAGTGCTGCCCGTAGACGAAGTCCTCCCGCTGCATCAACGGGGTTGGCCGTCGAAGCGGCGTCTCGGCGCGCTGACCGTCGGCCGCCTGGGCGTCGCTCGGCTGATCGTCAGTCGGGGGCCTGCCGGCCAGCACCGCGCGCACGACGCGGCCGAGCTGTTGCTCGCCGTATCCGCGCTGGAGCGCGTCGAGGGTGGCGGCGACGGCGTTCTCGAACGCGGCGGCCGACTGGTAGCGCTGCTCGGGATCGGCTGCCACGGCGGGCAGCAGCATCGGGTCGACTCCGGCGGGGAGGGCGGGGCGCCGGGTGGTGGGCGAGGGGATCGACGGATCGCGTACCGACCGGAACAGCTCCTGCCGCGAGACGTCGCGATAGATCGGCCGGTTGGTCAGCGTCTCGAACAGCACCGCCCCCGCGCTGAAGACGTCCGAGCGGGCGTCGAGCGCCTTGCCCAGGGCCTGCTCCGGCGACATGTAGGCCAGCTTGCCCTTGATCACGCCCGAGGCGGTCTTGCGGGGCAGCTGGGTTGCTCGGGCGAGCCCGAAGTCGGCGAGCTTCACTTCGCCGGCGCGCGAGATCAGCACGTTGGGCGGGCTGACGTCGCGGTGGACCAGGCCGAGCGGCTCGCCGCGCTCGTCGGAGAGCCGGTGGGCGTACTCGAGGCCACGAAGCAGCTGCTGGCCGATGAACAGCGCCGCCGGCGCCGGCAGGGCCTGGTGGCGATCGGTGAGGGTCTGCAGCAGCCGCAGCAGGTCGATCCCGTCGACGTACTCCATCGAGAAGAAGTGGTGACGCTGGGACTGCCCGAGCTCGAAGGCCCGGACGATGTTCGGGTGCTCGAGGCGGATCGCCACCTTGGCCTCGTCGATCAGCATCTCGATGAAGCTCTGATCGTCGGCCCACTTGCTCTTCAGCCGCTTGACCGCGACCCTGCGCGGCTGGCCGTCGGCGCCGGGGCACTCGGCGAGGTAGACGTCGGCCATCCCGCCCGAGCCGATCGGCTCGAGCAGCCGGTAGGGGCCGAGGGTGTGCTCTGGTCCGCTCAACACGGGGCGCGCCTCTTACTCGGCGAGTCCGGCGGGCTTCTTGCCGAACAGCTCGGTCAGCTCTTCGGTGAGGCTTCGTCGCCTGCGGACCGGCTCCTCCACCGTCGCCGCGGCGTCAGCCGGGAGAGTCGTGGCGGCCGCTGCGGGCTTCTTGCCGAACAGCTCGGCGAGCTCGTCTGTGAGGCGGCCGCGAGGCCGGGGCTCGCCGCCAGGTTGCAGGTCCTGCTGCTCGCGTCGGGCGAGCATCTTGACCACGTCGCGTACCTGCGCCCGGTCGGTGAAGCAGCCGACGAGGGCCTCGCAGAGGGCATCGGCCGACTGGTAGCGGCGCGCTGGATCCTTCTCGAGGCAGCGCAGGATCACCTCGCTGGTGCGACCGTTGACGTCGGCCTTGGCGTTGCGCTTCGCCGGTGGCGTGACCGTGCCGTAGACGTGGCCGTTGAGCACCTCGAGCATCGTCTCGCCGCCGAAGGGGACCTCGCCGGTGACCAGCTCGTAGAACATCGCCCCCAGCGCGTAGATGTCGGTTCGCGCGTCGATGCCGGCGCCGTTGATCTGCTCGGGGGCCATGTACGCTGGCGTGCCGAGGACCAGGCCGGCCTGGGTGCTGTGGACCGACGCGGCGTCGAGGTCCTTGGCCACGCCAAAGTCGATCACCTTGACGAAGTCGAAGGCCGGCTCCCGCTCGGTCGAGAGCTGGTCGTCGGCCATCCGCAGCAGCCGGCGGTGCCCCTCCCGGCTGGAGAGGAAGATGTTGGCCGGCTTGAGGTCACGGTGGACCACGCCGCCGGCGTGGGCGACGACCAGCGCGCTGGAGATCTGGCGGACGATGTTGACCGTCCGGAACAGCGGTAGCACGGTGGCCCGGTCGAGCGCGAGCTCGAGGGTCTCGCCCTGCAGCAGCTCCATGACGAAGTAGGGGGTGCCGTCGGGGGCGGTGCTGCAGTCGGTGACGTCGACGATGTTCGGGTGCTCGAGGCGGCTGATGGCCAGGGCCTCGCGGAGGAAGCGCTCGGCGGCGGCCTCGCGCTCGGCGAAGCTATCCTTGAGGATCTTGATCGCCACCGCCATCGCCCCGGCGTCGAGGATGTCGACCAGATTGTAGTTGTCGATCTGCTGACCCACGCGGGCGGCGACGCTCGCCGGAAAGATCTTCACCCCGTCATGGGGACAGAACTGCGTCGACGCGGCGGGAAAGCTCGCGCCGCAGCGGTGACAGAACAGCTCGTCGGAGGTGTCCATCGTCCCGACATTCTATCGGGCTCGGGCGGTCCTGGCGAGATCCCCGCCCCCCGGGAGGTCGGCGCGTCGTCAGAACGAGGAACCGGGCAGCTCGAGGAAGGCTAGCTCTTCGGCGGTGGAGCGGCGGCCGAGGATCCGGTTTCGGTGGGGGAAGCGGCCGAAGCGGGCGACGATCTCGCGGTGTTTCTTGGCGAAGGCGAGGTTGTCGCCGACGCGGTGGCGCAGCGCTCCGTCGAGCTGCTCGCGATAGGCCGAGAAGTGCGCGATGCAGCGGTCCTGGTGCTCGAGCTGCTCGCTGTGCATCAGCGGCAGGTAGAAGAAGCAGCGGCCGTCGCCCTGCAGGCGGCGGTCGATCTCCCGATCGAGCCCGGCGAGGGTCGCGGCGAGGGCCTGCTCGTCGCTGGCGAACATCCGCGAGGTGTCGCGGTAGATGTTCCGTGAGAGCTGGTCGAGGACGATGATGTAGGCCAGGCGCGACCGCGGCCGGTCCTGCCAGTCCTCGTGCTCGCCCCCGGCGATGGCGGCGTGTAGGCGCTGGAAGCGCTCGACGACTCGGCGGTCGAAGGCGGGATCCTTCTTCCACCACCTGGCCGCGGCCTCCCGAGGCGCCAGCCCATCCTCGTCCACCTCGCCGAGCCACCAGGCGAGGACCTCCTCGTGCTGTGTGATCGTCTCGGTCATCGCTGCTCCTTACGCTGCGTCGGGGGTGATGGTTGCTGGCGGATGTTACACTTCGACGGTGAGGTTCCCCCGCATCAGAGCTGTCGGCGAAGTCATCCAAGGTGATCAGAGGGTCGCGTAGACAGCTCGGGATCTGCAGCCTGCTGCTCGGCGTGCTGCCGGCTGCGTCCGGCGCGGCTGCCTCCGGTGGCGCGCCCGCCCCCGCGCCGGCCAGCCAGCCAGCTTCCTCGCCAGCCAGCCAGCCGTCGAGCTACGAGACCCAGGTCCGCGGGACACACCCGCTGAGCGGTAAGGCCGCTGGCCGCCCGTCGAGCCGGGTTACCCGGCTCGAGCTCGACGAGCGGCTGCCCCGGTCGGCGCCCGACGCCCTGCGCTACGAGCCAGGGGTCTACGTGCAGCAGACCGCCCACGGCCAGGGCTC
>JAUVBO010000899.1 GCA_030591195.1 Pseudomonadota bacterium | reverse complement strand
GGCGAGGCGACGTCCTCCACCTCGCGGACCACCAGCGTGTAGTCGGCCTGCTGCACCTGGAGCCCGGTGGAGAGCAGCACGGCGGTGCCGCCGCCCTGGAGCGTCGCGCTCTGGACGTCGAGCGCCGCGCCGTCCTTGGCCTCGATGGTGTAGTGACTCGCGTCGGCGGCCGTGGCCGCCTGGATCTTCTCGTCGAACTGCACCAGCACGCTGGTCGGGCCCTTGGGCAGCACGCCAACGACCTTCGGTGGGCGGTCGTCGGCCAGGGGCGTGAAGGGCTGGTGGCTGGCGGGCGCAACCCACGAGGTGGTCAACGGCAGGGGCAAGGCGTTGCCGGCCGGGTCCACCAGCCCCCCGAGCTCGAGGGTGTAGGGGGCGGCGGCGTCCATCGCTGCGGTGCGCAGCAACAGCTGGTGGGGCAGCAGCCCCTCGCCGATGGCACCCACCAACTCGACGCTGATCGCCAGCGGCGTGCCTTGCTTGGCGTGGTGGGCGGAGATGGTCAACCCCGCAGCATCCACGGCCAGTCGCTCGTCGAACGATAGCAGCAGCGACTCCGAATCGCGGACGACCAGGCGTTGAAGTCGCGGCGGCATCGTGTCGCTACCGAGTCGCGCCGGCGCCACCTCGGGCAGCCCGTCATCGTAGTCGTTGGTCTTGTCGCCGATCCTGAAGGCCTCGATGTCGCGCCAGGTGCCGACGACGATCGAGGGGCACCGCACGTCATCACGCTTGACCGTGCAGACCTCGTCGGGGTTCTCGCGTCGGAACATCACCTTCGGTCGCGGCAGTTGCTCGCCCGCGGCAGCCTCGAAGGGGCCGGGCGGCGCGGTGCCGTCGGCTGATAGCGCCGCCTGGCGGTAGTCGAGGTAGACGCCGGTGGGCTGACCATCGGCGCCGAAGACCGCCAGGGCGGAGAGGGTCGCGGGGTCGATGTTGACCCCGGCGCTGTCGTTGCTGGTGCAGAGGCTCTTGTGCACCTTGACCAGCGTCGACGGGGGGGTGCGGTGTTCGCCCTCCACGCCGTGGGCGACCTTCCAGGCGTAGGCTCCCGGTGGTGCGAGGATGGTGATCTCGTAGACCGGCTGTCCGCGGTGGCTCTGCTGGCCCGGCTTCATCTCGAACGCGGGGTGGCCGGTGACGTCGGTGCGACCCTCGACGGCGATCGCGTTGCCCGACAGATCGCGTGCCACGGCGAGCACGGTGCCGGTGAGGTAGAGCCTGGCGCCCTCAGGCAGGCCGCGTCGCGTGCCCTCCAGGTCGAGGAAGGCGAACCCGGGGACCGCGCCGAAGGTCATCTTGTACAGGGCAAAGCCGGAGAAGCGCAGCGGCTCGCGCTCCTGGACCCGGTTGCCGGAGAGATCCCGCACCCGCGCAACGCCGAGGTCGTAGGGGCGACCCTTCTTCTGCTGGTCGGTGACGAGGTAGACCTGTCGCCGGAGGTCACCGCGCAGGTGGGCGGCCTTGATCGCCAGCGGCCGCCCGACGGCGTCGGTCAGACGGTAGTTGCCGGTGTTCTCCGCGCTCTTGCGGTCGAGCTCCTCGTCGAAGGTCAGCACCACCAGCTCGCCCACGGTTGGGTCGTCCGGATCGGCGCCGGGGTTGAGGTCGCGCAGGGTTCCCGGCCGAGCCGCGGTGAGCTGGGGGGCGGTCTGGTCGGCGCCGATGGTCGCCTGGGCGTCGGCAGCCAGCGGGTTGGCGTTGGCGCTGGCGTCGGTCAGCCCTCGGAGCCGCAGCTGGTAGCTCTGGGCGAAGTCGGGCGCCACGACCTGCAGCGCCACCCGGCTGCCGCTGGCGGCCACCGCCGTGATCGGCAACGCCCGTCCCGCCGCGTCGAGGATCAGGTAGCTGTGACTCTCCGAGGCCGACGCGTAGGCCATGGCCTCGGAGAAACGGACCTCGACCCGCGAGGTGGACGTGAACTCGGCGGCCACCACCTCGGGGGCGGTGTGGTCGTCGGCGCTGATCGTCAGCGGTGGTGGACAGCGGTCGCAGATGCCGTTTTCTGCCGCCTCGGCGACGCCAGTGGGCGTCAGCGGCGCCCGCTCCCGTGGGCCGGTGAGCCCCAGGCCGCCGACGAAGATGGTGCCTCGGGCCGTGTCGCCACCGACCGCGGAGGCCTGGGCGCCGCCGAGGTCGCGGTCGAAGGCGAGGGGGCCGCCCTTGATCTTGCGGTGGAGGTTGACCTGGTTCTTGTTGCTCGCCTCGTCGCCGAAGGCGTCCCGCCGGATCACCAGGCAGTCGGGGCTGCCGTCGGCGTGGCGGGTCAGCAGGTCGCTCACGAGCAGCAGGCGGGCGTTGCCTGGCCACTCCTCGGTGCGGGTCCATCCCTCGCCGGCCGAGCCGTTGGTGTACTTGTACTTGACCCGCATGCCGCGGGGCAGCACCAGCACCCTGGTGAAGACGCCGTCGCCGGGGGCCTCGTCACCCCCGGTGCCGTCGTCGAACATCGCCAGGTCGGGATCGTTGGGGAGCATCTGGGGCGGCAGGAGCCCGGCCGCGTCGGGGACCGGTGAGCTGTCGTCGACGGTCAGCGCGAGGAAGACCTGGCCGGCCTTGTTCGGCTGGCGGATCAGCTGCGGGGCGCCGTTGCCGTCGAGGGCCTGGCCCGAGGTGTCGACGGTGAACATCACCTTGACCAGCGCGGCGTCGCAGATGAGCTCGATCGCCAGGCGCTCGGTGGCCGCGGTGAGCAGGTTGCGGTAGTCGGCAGCGGTCTGCTCGTCGACCCCCCGCCTCGCGACGAACTCGGCGGACAGGTCGGCCGACAGGGGCGCGAACAGCGGGGACGCGACGTCGTCGCCGGTGACTGGAGCGCGGTCGACCAGGCCGCGGACCAGCGCGACGAAGCGCTCGACCTCCGGG
>JAUVBO010000276.1 GCA_030591195.1 Pseudomonadota bacterium | reverse complement strand
GTCTCGGTCAGATCGACACCTGGATCGTCTGCCTGGTGGCTGCCTGCTGGTGGGCCGGGGCTCGCTGGCCAGCGAGCGCCAGGGGAAGGGCGCTGTCGGCGCTGCCCCTGGCGCTCGCGGCCGGGGCCAAGATCGGCCCGGCGCTCTGCGCCCTGCCGGTGGTCCAGCTGGCGTTGACGCCGGCTCGAGCGTTCGGCGGGGAGCGACGGCGACAGCGTCAGGCCAGACGCTGGCTCGGCTGGCTCGCCGTCTGGTGTGTGCTGCTGGGGCTGATCACGCTGACCGCGATCGGGCCGCGGCACTGCTGGGACTTCGTGCGAAACTTGGGACAGATCAGCGCGGCGAGCGGCTCGGGCAACAACCACGCCCTCGTCGCCCGGCTGGCGACCTACGGCGACCGCCAGCGACGGGCGACGCACCACGAGCTGTCTGCCGCGGAGCGCTGGACCGGGCGGGGCATCGGGGTGGTGGCGCTCGGGTTGCTGATCTGGCTGACCCACCGGCTGCGGCGCCAGCGCGTGGAGGTGCTGATGGCGATCTGGCTCGCCTCGCTGCCGCTGCTGTCGCCCTTCTGCTGGGACGTCTACCAGCTCTGGTACGGCTACCTGCCCTGGCTCGTGCTCTGGCAGCTGGTGGGCGAGGCCCGCCGGCTCGGCGACGACCGCTCGCCGGCGGCGAGGCTGCTCGCGGTGGCAGCGGCGGGGGGGTATCTGCTCGGCGGTACGGTCGGCAACACCACCTACCGGCACCTCCAGACCGGCGTCACCCTGCAGCTCGATCTTCCGGTCTGGCTCGACGAGGTGCCGCTGGTCGGGCATCTGCTGACCCTGGGGACGCTGGTCGCCGTGGCGCTTCGCACGGCGCCAGCTGACGGGAGCGCGCCCTGCGACCACTGATCCCCGTGCCTCACCTGATCCTGGTGGTGCTCGTTGCTGTCTGTTGTCGGCTCACCGGGCTGACCGCCGTGGCGGCCGGCGGCCAGCCCCACCTGATCGACCCCAAGGCCCACGGCGACGCCCGCCGGATCGAGGGCGCCGCGCGGAGCTTTCCGCGCCTGCCCCCGGCGCGGGACGCGCTGAGCGGGTTTCCGCGAGGCGTCGAGACGCAGGACGAGGTGGGCTTCTTCTACCTGGCGGGGGGCGTGGCACGCTTGCTCGGGCAGCCACGGGCCGAGTGGGCCGGGATGGCGCTGGTGGTGCTGCTCGGGGCGCTGACCGTGGGGCTCGCCTTCACGCTCGCGCTCAGGCTCGGCGCCGGGCGAGGCTGGGCTCTGCTCGGTGGGCTGCTGCTGGCGGTCTGGCCGCTGCACGTCGAGCACAGCCGGCTCGGGCGGATCGGGCCAGAGGCGGCCGGGCCACCGCTGGTGCTGCTCTTCGCGCTGCTGTACCTGCGCTGCTGTACCGGTGCCGGCTCGAGGCAGGCGGACGGGGCGGGGCCGGGGCGTCGGCGCACCGGGATCGGCGCCGGGGTGGTGCTGGGCGCGAGCTTCTGGTGCACGCCGGGGATGCTCTGGCCCGCCGCGGTGCTCGCTGGCGGTGGGCTCGTCCTCGCCGCGTCGCGCGGGCGGACCTGGCTCTGCAGACGGGTGGCCGCTGGCGGTCTCGCTGCGCTGCTGCCGCTGCTCGCCCTGAGGCCGGTACCGGTCGCGGTGGTCGAGGGGATCTGGCTGATGCTGCTGCTCGCTGGATCGAGCAGCTGGATCGAGATCGTCGGTCGCTGGCGCCTGTCGGGGCGATGGCGACTGCCCGTCGGAGGCGGCGGCCTGCTGGCCCTGGTCGGTGTGGCGGCGGTGGTCGGTCCCATCGGCGAAGCCGCCCTCGAGACCTGGTGGAGCGTCCTCGGCGTCAGCCTCGCGGGGCTCGATCCCGACCACCGGCCGCTGCTGCTGCTGCCGCTGAAGCACGTCGACCTGCTCGGCACCCACCTGCTGTTCGCCCTGCCCGCGGTGCTGTTGCTGGCCCGCGGCGCTGTCGATGGAGCTGCACGGCACGAGCGCACCCTGCTGGTGCTCTGGGCGGGGGCGATG
The DNA here is from genome assembly GCA_030591195.1 of Pseudomonadota bacterium. The sequence goes on along the minus strand of JAUVBO010000276.1, from coordinate 3,503 downwards.
GCGGTGCTCGGGCTGGTCCAGATCCGCTACGGCGGTCTCGCCGCGGCCCTGTGGGCTCCGGCCTGCGCCCTCGGGTTCGCGGAGCTGGCCCGGCGACTGCGGGGGCGGTTCGGCCACCGTCCCGAGGCGCGCTGGATCGCGCCGGCGCTGGTGGCCGTGGCGGTCTACCTCGTCTCGCCGAGCATCGACTACCTCGTCGCTTACCGGTTCCCGCCGACGGCGCTGACCTACGTCCAGGAGGAGTCCTTCCGCTGGCTCGGCGCCCGGGCCGCGGACGACGAGGCGGTGATGGCGCCGCTGGGGATCGCTCACGAGGTGGCGAGCATCGCCCGCCGGCCGGTGGTCGGCGCCATGCTGCGGCGGGCGCCGATGTCAGCGCCGACCCGCGATACGGCGGCGTTCTTCACCAGCCGCGATCCCGCGGTCGCCCGGCGGATCGCCGAGCGGCGGGGGGTGCGCTGGGTCGTCGCCAGCCGCTTCACGTCCGAGTACTACCTCCACCTCAGGCGCGCCCTCGATCCGTTGAGTGACGAGGACTCGGCGGGCACCGAGTATCGCCGGGCGCTCGGGGTCCGGCTGCAGACCGACCGCGGGGCGGCGGCCGAGCAGGGGACGCTCTACTTGGCGCCCGTGCGCTGGCTGCAGCACCGCTACGAGGCCCGGTTCTTCGGTGGGCTCTTCGGCAGCTTCAGCGCGGCGCAGCTCTACCGGGTGGTGGCCGGGGCGCGCCTCACCGGGCGCGCGCGACCCCGGGAGCTGGTGACGCTGGGGATCGAGATCGAGACGACCGTCGGTCGGCGTTTCATCTACCAGGACTGGGCCCGGGCCGACGCCAACGGGGCCTACCAGCTGCTCGTGCCGTACGCCACCGAGGCGCGAGAGCCCACGGCGAGCCAGGCCACCGGTCCAGCGCTGATCGAGACCGGCTGGGGGGAAGCTCGAGTCGAGATCGGGCACCAGGCGGCCGAGCGCGGGCATCAGGTGCCGGTGCCACCCCTGTCGCCGCGGCCGTGTGGCCCGAGCCCGCGGTGGGCGCGCTAGCGGGGAGCCTCGCGCCACGGGGACCAGCGGGCCGCTCGGCGACGCATCTCCGCCGCCAGTCGGGGCTGTCCGGCGGCGCGCGCCATCCGGGCCAGCGCCCGCCAGGGGCGCGCGTGGAGCTCCCACAGCCCCGCGGACCACGGATCGATCGCGGGGTCCGGCGGCCGCCCCCGTCGCCGGAGCCGCGGCTCGAGGGCACGGTTGCGGGCGAGGACCTCGGCGCTGGTCAGTGGCCTGGCGCCCGGCGGCAGCAGCCGGAGCAGTGGCCCCTCGGGCACCGCCCGGAAGGCCCGGGCGACCTTCGGGCTGTGGACCGTCGAGAGGTAGACTGTCCGGCCCCGGGCCATCTCGGCGCGGATCAGGCGCACCGTGTCGACGCGGTGTGGCCGGTGGCGGTAGCTGAAGCCCGGGTGGGCGCGCCGTTGCTGGTCGACGTACCACGGGTAGAGCAGCATCCAGGGGTCGACGTACTGGACGTCGGTCCGGGTGCCGAGCATCCGCTGGGCGTAGGTCGTGGCGAAGATGCCGACGTCGCCGGTGCCGAGCACCAGCGCATCACGGTCGGCCGAGGTCAGCAGGTTGTGGGCGTAGTCTTCCACCGCGTAGCTGCGGCTGACGTCGGCGCGGGGGTAGGCGGCGAGGGCACCGAGGGCGAGCACCGCGAAGCTCGCCGCGCGCCACACTCGCTGGCGGCTAGCGGCCAGGCGGCGCAGCAGGTGGTGGTCGAGGGCCGAGAGGCCGAGGGCGAGGCAGAGGCAGAGCAGGGCGTTGGGCAGCACGTGGAAGCGGCTGACGATCTGGGCCCCGGGGCCCTCGGGCGCGACGTTGAACAGCGCCAGCAGCGCCGGCCCGGCGAGCAGGATGCCGAGGCCGAGGGTCACGGCGTGGGCCCGCCCGGCCAGGGGGCCGCCGGCCGGCAACGCCCGGCGCGCGAGCGGCGGCACCAGCAGCAGGACCAGGCCACCGAGCGCCACCGGCCACCAGAGCCAGGCGAGCTCGGCCGGCATGCTCGCCGCGTAGTGCCAGAGGTTGGCCGCCACCGCCGACTCGCCGCGCACCGACAGCGAGGCGGCGCCGTAGTCTGCCCGCAGCACGTGGTGCCAGAAACCGGCAGCCGTCTCGGTCTGTCCCCAGCGGGGCAGGCGTGAGGGGTCGGCGAGCCAGAGGTGCAGGTAGGGCAGCAGGCCCATCGCCAGGCCGGCGAGCGCGCAGGCGGCGCGCTGCAGCGTGGCGCTCACGCCGGACCAGGGAAGCAGCAGCGCGGCCACCGCGAAGGGACCCAGGGCCGCCGCGGTGTGGTGGCTCGACAGCGCCAGGCCGCCGGCGAGCCCGAGCAGGCCGCACCAGCAGAGGCGGCGCAGGCCGCGGGTCTCGACCACCCGCAGGCCGGCGTAGATCAGGGCGAGGCAGGCCGCCAGCTGCAGCGTGCGGGTCTCGGGGTAGGAGGCCAGGCGCCAGAGCTGGCTGGCGGTGGACATCGTCAACGCCGACAGCGCGGCGATCCAGCGAGGACAGCGAAGCCGTCGCGCCAGGGCGTACAGCAGCAGGGCGGCGAGCACGCCGGCGATCAGGCTCAGGGCGCTCAGTCGGGCCGCGGGGGTCGACCAGGGCGCCTGGCAGAACAGGTGGCCGACGAGGGTGTAGAGCGGGTATCCCGGCGGGTGGGCCACGCCACGCTGGCAGGCGACGGTGACCAACTCGGCGCTGTCTGCCACCTGCACCGCGTCGCAAACGGCTGTTCCGGAGGCCATGGTTAGCGTTGATGAATCCGGGGAAATTTTTTCTAAAGCGATCGATCCTTCAAAGCACAATGCCATAGGTATTGGCCCGGGTATCGGTATGGAAGAGGAAACACAAAAAGCTTTTAAGCTTCTGATCCAAAACGCTCATGTTCCGCTTTTAATTGATGCAGATGCAATTAACATTCTTGGAGAAAATAAGACATGGTTGTCGTTCATTCCCCAAAACAGCATTTTCACGCCGCATCCTAAAGAGTTTGAACGCCTTATCGGGAAATTCACAAACGATTTCGAACGAAATCAACTACAGAGGGAATTCTCGGTCAAATATCATGCTTACGTAGTATTAAAAGGGGCACACACAGCCATAACCTGCCCTGATAACAGCTGTTATTTCAATAGTTCAGGTAATCCTGGCATGGCAACAGGAGGCAGCGGGGATGTATTAACCGGAGTGATACTTGGATTACTATCCCAGCATTACCATCCCAGGGAAGCTTGTATTCTTGCTGTTTATGTACACGGTTTGGCAGGTGATCTGGCTGCCAAGAAAATAGGCATGGATGCACTTATCGCAGGCGACATTATCAATAATCTGGGGAAGGCATTTATGAAGCTATAGTATCGATGGCATCTTCTTCAACCCTCAGGTTATCGATAATAAAGGATTGACGCTGAGGAGTATTCTTACCCATATAAAATTCCAGAATCCTTCCGATGGAT
>JAUVBO010000916.1 GCA_030591195.1 Pseudomonadota bacterium | reverse complement strand
CGGACTCGTACCGGGGCACGAGGAACCTGAGCATGCCCTCGGCGTGACCGAGAAAGTCGTCGGTCTCCGGAGCGCCGAGGACGAAGCGCGAGACCTCCTCGTCGAGCCCTGTCTGGTCCCGGAGAGTCTCGACGAAGAACGGGTTGGCCAAGAACCTCACGTCAAACACCAGGTCGGCGTGTGAGGGCAGGCCGTAGCGAAAGCCAAACGAGAGCATCGTCACCACCAGCCCCGGTCCCTCGGTTTGGTACCGGTCCTGGATCACGCGCTTGAGCTGGTGCGGGGAGATGTCCGAGGTGTCGATGCAAGCGGTCGCCTGGGCCCGCAGCGGGGCGAGCAGGGCTCGCTCCTGCTCGAGGCCCCCTCGGATGTTGGTCTCGGCCAGCGGGTGACGTCGCCTGGTCTGGGAGAAGCGGCGCAGCAGGATCTCGTCCTGAGCATCGAGGTAGATCACCTCGATCCGGTGGCCGCTCCGCTGCAGCGCCACCGCAGCCACCGCGTAGCCATCGAGGTGCCGCCGCAGTCGGGCGTCGACGACCAGGGCGACGCGGTCGACGCCTGGCTCCTCGCTCATCATGTCGACCAGGTCATTGATCAGCGGCAGCGGCAGGTTGTCGACGCAGTAGAAGCCGAGATCCTCGACCGCGCGCAGGGCGGTGGTCTTACCGCCACCCGAGACCCCGGTGAAGATTGTCAACCGCAGCGGCTTCATCTGGGTGATGCAGTCTAGAACAGCTGCTTGCGCTTGGAGGAGCTGAGGAGGCCCATCTGCTCGCGGTACTTGGCGACCGTGCGCCGGGCGATGTCGATGCTCTGATCCCGCAACAACTCGACGATCTTCTGGTCGCTGAAGGGCTTCTTGACGTCCTCTTTCGCGATGATTTCCTTGATCTTGCTCTTGACGCTCTCGCTGGCAATCTCGTCGCCGTCGGTCCGGTTGATCCCGCTGTTGAAGAAGAACTTCAGCTCGAAGATCCCCTGGGGCGTGTGGACGTACTTGGCGGTGGTGACCCGGCTAATCGTCGACTCGTGCATCGAGATGTCCTCGGCCACGTCGCGCAGGATCAGCGGCTTGAGGTAGTTGATGCCCCGATCGAAAAACTCGCGCTGGAACTTGATGATGCTCTCGGTGACCCGGATGATCGTTCGCTGCCGCTGCTGGATGCTGCGGATCAGCCACTGGGCCGAACGGAGCTTCTCCTGCACGTACTGTCGCGCCTGCTGGCCACCCGCGAGGGCCGAGCGGTAGAAGTTCGAAATCTTCAGCTTCGGCAGGCCATCGTCATTCGGCACGACGAAGTACTTGTCGCCGATCTTGTGCACGTAGACGTCGGGGGTGATGTAGACCGGCTCGTCGTCGCTGTACTGCCGACCCGGCTTCGGGTCGAACGAGGCGATGACCTTGACCGCCTCGTAGATCTCGTCCAGCGGCTGGTTGAGGTCACGCGCGATCGCCGGGTAGTTCTTCCGCTCGAGGTTGTGCAGGTGGTCCTTGATGATCCGGACCAGGACCTCGTCGTCTTGGTCGGCGTGCTCGGCCTGGACCAGCAGGCACTCCTCCAGAGAGCGCGCAGCAACCCCGATCGGATCGAAGGTCTGGATCCACTCGAGCATCTTTTCGGTCAGCTCCATCGAGACCTCGGCGACCCTGGCCAGGTCCTCGAGCGGCGGCTCCTTGAGGTAGCCGTTCGGTTCGAGGTTGCCGATGATCAGCCGACCGATCCGCTCCTCCTCCTCCGAGACCGGATGCATCTTCATCTGCCAGATCAGGTGATCGGAGAGGTTCGGCTTCCTGGTCAGCGTCGCCTCGAGCGACGGCAGCTCGTCGTTCGTCCCGCCGCGAAACGAAGGCATCGGCGGGGCGAGCGTGTGGTGCTCGAGGTAGGCGTCCCAGTCGATCTCGCTGACCGCGGCGCCGTCGCCCTTGACCTCGGCGGTGTTGTCCTCCAGCGCCTTGGTCTGCTGGTCAACGACCGGCCGCTCCTGATCGACCCCCTCGAGGGCCATGTCGGTGGTACGGCGCTCGTCCCCCTGCTCGCCGCCGTCCTTGTCCTGAGCGGCGGTCTCCTCGAGCACCGGGTTCTCGACCAGCTCCTGCTGGACGAGGTCCACCAGCTCAATCCTCGAAAGCTGTAACAACTTGATCGCTTGCTGAAGCTGAGGCGTCATCTTCAGCGTCTGCGTCATCTTCAGCTGCTGCCTGAGCTCTAGGGCCATGCTCTAATCTCCGGGTTCCTCCGAGGGCAGCCCCTCGATGGGATTGAGTAACGTGCCAAAAAAACCGCGTCGGACTGCCTCGTCGGACAGCAACTCCTGCGCCGATCCCTCGGCCATCAGCCGGCCATCGACCAGGATACAGGCCCGTCGGCAAATTGTCAGGGCGTGGCCCACGCAATGGTCCGCGAGCAGCACGCCGACATTTCGTTCGGTCAGCATTGCGATCTGCCGGGTCAAGCTCTCGACCGCCAGCGGGTCGAGCCCGGCGAAGGGCTCGTCCAGCAGCACCACCCGCGGCGCGATCGCGAGCAGCCGCGCGAGCTCGAGGCGACGGCGCTCGCCGCCGCTGAGGGTCCTCGGCGAGCGGTCGGCGAGCGGGCCGAGGTCGAAGACGCCAAGCAGGTCGTCGGCCCTCGCGCGCCGGTCGGCCACGCCCGTCAACTCGAGCGCCGCCTCGACGTTCTTTCGCACGGTGAGGCCGGAAAAGACGCTCGTCTCCTGGGGAAAATAACCGAGCCCGCGCCGAGCTCGCTGGTGCAGCGCACGGCTGGTGACGTCGACGCCGTCGAGCATCACCCGACCGCTCTCGGG
>JAUVBO010000688.1 GCA_030591195.1 Pseudomonadota bacterium | reverse complement strand
CAGCTCGCGGGCCGCGCCGTAGGCTTCGCGGCAGGCCTCGGGCAGACGCTGGGCGCCGGCGAAGTGCCGCAGGGCGACTCGCAGGTCGGTCTGCGCCCGGTCTCGTCGCAGCTCGGCGACGGCCAGGGCCCCCGTCTTCTGGGCCTTTCTCGCCGCGGCGAGGCTGCGGTGGGCGGCGAGCTCCTCGATCGCGTGAAAAAAAGCCTCGCGCGAGAGGAAGCGCGCGTTGGGTCCACCCGCTCGCTTCAGCGTCGAGAGCGCCGTGGGCTCGCCGTCCGGCACGACGACCAGAGCTCCCGGCGCGCCCGCCGCAAGGGCGGGCCAGGCGGCCAGCACCAGCATCACAAAACATCGTGACATCGCGCCAGGATACCACGCACGACACCGCGTGCTAGAATCAGCTGCGTATGCGCTGCGTGCTGGTCTGCACCGTCGTCCTCGCGGGCTGTCTCGACTTCTCCATCGAGCCAGGGACGCTGGGATGCGACCGGGCGGTTTCCCCCGCCTGCCCCAACGATTGGGTCTGTGTCGCCTCGGCGGGGGGGGGCGCCGGCGGCCTCTGTTACCCGCGCGGTACCGACGCGGCGCAGCCCGATGGCGGGGTTCCGCCGGATGGCGATGGCGGCTCTCTGCCGGACGGCGACGGCGGCGCGCCACCGCCCCAGGACCCGCTGGCTGTGGGCCCCGAGGCTGCGCCGTCGGTGGCGCCGTCGGGGCGGCGCTTTCACGTGGACCCGACCAAGGGCGACATCGGCAACCCAGGCACCGAGCAAGCGCCCTGGAGCACCCTCGCCGAGGTGCTCGCGGCGCAGAAGATCGAGCAGCGTGACCAGTCCGGGGCGGTGAAGTCGGCCGGCGAGGTCAAGGCCGGCGACGCGCTGATCCTCTACGACGGGGACCACGGTGAGCTGGACCTCTCCGGCTACTTCAACAGCGAGAGGATCTACGTCGTCGCCGCTGCGAATCACAGACCCCGCGCGACGCGGATCGTGCTGCAGACCGGGCGCAACTGGTGGATCCAGGGTCTGACGGTGACCGGTCCCTGCGGATCCCACGGCGAGCTCGTCCGCCTGCTGGAGCCCTCGGGGGTCGACTTCGTCGGCAACACGGTGACCGTTGCGGCAGACCCGAGCGGCTGGTCCGCCGCGGACTGGAAGTCTTCGACCTGCGGCGGGATCACGGTCCTCAGGGGGGCCGCCGTGCGCCTGGCCTTCAACGAGGTACGCACCACGGTCAACGGCATCTTCCTCAGCAACACCAGCGGCAATACCGTCGAGCGCAACCGCATCGATGGCTTCACCGACAAGGGGATGATGATCTCCGGCGGCGAGACGCGCGACCTGACGATTCGCGGAAACCTCGTGCAGAACGGCTTTGACGTGGGGCGCTCCCCGTCCCTGATGCACTTCAACACCTGCCCCGGCTGCCAGCGGATCGAGGTCACCGGCAACCGGCTGTTCGGCTCGGTCGGGCAGCGGGTGCCCGAGCAGTTCCGTCAAGCGATGCAGGGCCTGGTGATGTTCGACGGCCTGTATTCCGAGGTCTCGATCATCAACAACGTGGTCGTCGGCGACCACTGGCACGGCATCTCCGTGATCGACGGTACCGAGGTGTCGATCGTCAACAACACCACCGTCGGGGGCTACGACGCCCCCGCTGGGGAGCCAGACCACAGCTTCATCAAGGTCTCGAGCTCGGCGCCAGCCACCGTCACCGTGCGCAACAACCTGACCAACCTGATCGATGTTCCTGGCGGGGCGACGGCGGACCACAACGGCATCGTCGACCAGCCCGACGCCTACTTCGTCGACTGGCGGGTCAGCGACTACCGCCTGCGTGAGGCCAGCCCGGCGGTGGACCAGGGCAGCCTCGAGGGGGCGCCGGCCGACGACCTCGCCGGCCGGTCACGAGACGGCAAGCCCGACCAGGGCGCCTTCGAGCGCGTCTCCGGCGACTGATTCGAGAGCGTACCACTTCCTCTACTGCGGTCGTATCATCGAGCCACGAACAGGAGAGGACTGGGATGAGAGCGAACAACATACTGGAGACCATCGGCAACACGCCGCACGTCAGGGCCAACCGACTGTTCGGCGACGGGCACGAGGTCTGGATCAAGCTCGAGCGGTCCAACCCGGGGGGCTCGATCAAGGACCGCATCGGTCTGTCGATGATCGAGGACGCCGAGAAGAGCGGCGTGCTCAAGCCCGACACCGTGATCATCGAGCCGACCTCGGGCAACACCGGCATCGCCCTGGCGATGGTCTGCGCGGTCAAGGGCTATCGCCTGGTGCTGGTGATGCCCGAGTCGATGTCGATCGAACGGCGTCAGCTGATGGCCGCCTTCGGTGCCACCTTGGAGCTGACGCCGCGGGAGAAGGGCGTCCCTGGCGCCATCGCCCGGGCCACCGAGCTGGCCGCCGAGCATCCGAAGGCCTGGATCCCCCAGCAGTTCGAAAACCCGGCCAACCCGGCGATCCACCAGCAGACCACCGCTGAGGAGATCCTGCGCGACTTTCCGGAGGGCTTCGACGCGCTGATCACCGGCGTCGGTACCGGCGGCCACCTCACCGGCGTGGCCGAAGCGCTCAAGCCCAGGTTTCCCCAGCTGAAGGTCTTCGCCGTCGAGCCGGAGGGGTCGGCGGTGATCGGCGGCGGCGAGCCCGGCCCCCACATGCTGCAGGGCATCGGCGGGGGCTTCATCCCGACCAACCTCCACACCGACGTGCTCGACGGCACGATCACGGTGACCAACGAGGAGGCCTTCGAGATGGTCGTGCGCTGCGCCAAGGAAGAGGGGATCTTGGTCGGCATCTCCTCCGGCGCTTCGCTGGCGGCGGTGGCCAAGAAGCTCCCGGAGCTGCCACGAGCAGCCAGGGTGCTGACGTTCTGCTACGACACGGGCGAGCGCTACCTCTCGGTGGATCAGCTGTTCCCGCGGGGCACCAGCTAGCGAGAGGCGCGCGCGAAGCGGCAGTAGATGAACTTCTGCGACTTGCCGGTCGGGGTGACGTGCTCCTCCCGGGCGCGGCGCTCGCAGACGAACCCATCGCCGAGCTCGGCGGCGAGCTGCTCGGGCGAGTAGCGCGCCACGTCGAGGCCACTGCACCGGGTGGGGCCATCGTCGGCGAAGCAGGCTATGACCAGCTGGCCGCCGGGTTTCAGCGCTCGTCCGATGGCCGCCATGTAGCGTCGCCGGTCGGCGGCTTTGGTGAGGAAGTGGAACACCGCCCGGTCGTGCCAGATGTCGAAGTGCCCAGCGGGCAGCTCCACCACGGTCACGTCGCCCTCGATCCACCGTACCCGGCTCCCTCCCCCGTCTCCTCGCTCGCCGAGGCGCGCCCGGGCCACGGCGAGGGCCTCTCCGGAGACGTCGAGCACGGCGACCTCGCCAACGCCCGCGTCGAGCAGGTGGTCGACCAGGGTCGCGGCGCCGCCGCCGACGTCGATCACGCGCGTGGCGTCGCCGATGCCGATCTCGTCGAACATCGCCAGTG
>JAUVBO010000957.1 GCA_030591195.1 Pseudomonadota bacterium | reverse complement strand
CAGCCCCCGAAGTGGCCCCTGGCGCTGCAGGGTCCGCAGGGCGTCGCTGACCGAGGCTGCCGTGCGCTCTTGGAAGTTCTTCAGCCGGACATAGCCGATCCCCCCGGCGAGCTGTTTGCTCGTCACGCTGATGATCTTGATGATGTCGCGGACGATCTCGAACTGGAGCAGCTTCTTGCGGTCGTGTCGGCGAATCTGCAGCCGGACCCGGGTGCCGCGCGGTCCGCGCAGGGCTCGCACCGCCTGGTTCATGTCCATCCCGCGGCTGCTCTTGCCGTCGATCCTGACGATCCGGTCGCCGGCCTTGATCCCTGCCCGGTGGGCGGGCGTGTCCTCGATCGGCGCGACGATGGTCAACGAATCGCGCCGGATCTCGACCTCGATCCCGATCCCGCCGAACTCGCCCTGGGTGTCGGCCTTGAGCTGGCGGTACTGGTCGGGGGGCATGAAGACCGAGTGGGGATCGAGGGTACGGAGCATGCCGCGGATGGCGCCGTGGATCAGCTTCTTGCCGTCCACGTGGGTGACGTAGTTGTTCTCGACGTGGTTGAGCACTCGGGCGAAGAGGCTCAGCTTGCGGTACGGGCTGTATCGCCGGGGCACGGCGGTGGCGCTGATCGTGGTCAGCACCACGGCAGCCGTCAGCGCGCCGGCGATGAACATCACCATGCCGCGCGCGGTTGACTTGTTCGGCGTCATCGTGGCTCCGGGCTCGAGAGTCGATCGGATAACAACCGATTATAGCGCGCTGGTGGTCAAGGGGGAGGAGGCCAGACATTGCTCGCCGAGGCTGTGGCCCTCGGTCAGCGCCCGGCCGTTGAGCTCGGCGAAGCGCGGTGGGCTGACCGCCCCGACGGTCTCCTTGACCTGGGCGAAGGTGAACGGGAACCGGGTGTCAGCGCTGGCGAAGCCGAGGATCACCAGGTTGACCACCACCGGGCTGCCGAGGGAGCACGCCAGGGCGCTGGCGTCGATCACGCCGACGCCGACGCCGGCATCGGAGAGGGCGGCCCTGACCTCGGGGCGGGGGAACCCTTCGCCGGAGTTGACGAGCATCACCCCGCCGCGCTTGCCGTCCCTGGCGGGTCGCAGGAAGCGCATCGCCCGGTAGGCCTCGTTGGCCTCGAGCGCGACCAGCGCGTCGGCGTTGCCTGGCCGCACCAGCGGGCTGCGGCAGGCCCCGAGCTTGAGGTGGGAGGTGACCGAGCCGCCGCGCTGGCTCATCCCATGGGTCTCCGAGCCGATCACCCGCAGGCCGGCGCGTAGACCGCACTCGGCGAGGATCTTGGTCGCGAAGAGGATCCCCTGGCCGCCGATGCCGGTGAGGATCACCTGGATCGGCTTGTCCTGCTCGCTGCTGCTCATCGCTTTGCCTCCGCCCGGTCCTCGAACCGCAGAGCATCGTGGGGGCAGACCGCCGCGCAGACGCCACAGTCGACGCAGAGCGCCCGGTCGAGCTGGACCACCTCGCGCTCCTTGACGTAGGTCAGCGCGGGGCAGCCGAAGCGCTTGGTGCAGAGCTGGCAGCCGTCGCAGTCCTCCTCGTGGAGCACCAGCTGGCCGCTCGGACGGGGGCCGTCGCGATAGGCGATCAGGCAGGGGCGCTGGCAGAGGATCACCGCCACCCCGCCGTCGGGCCGCCGGGTGTAGGCGTAGGCCTCCTCGAGTAGGGCGATCATCTCGCCGACGTTGTAGGGGTCGATGGTGCGGAAGAAGCGCACCCCGCAGCCCTTGATCAGCGACGGCAGGTCCACCTTGTGCCCGGGAGTTCCGTCGACATCGACGCCGAGGGCCGGCGTCGGCTGCATCCCGGTCATCGCCGTGGTGGCGTTGTCGAGCAGCACGAAGATGAAGCGTGCGTCGCTGGTCACCGCGTCGACCAGCGCCGGGATCCCCGAGTGGAAGAAGGTCGAGTCGCCCATGGTCGCCACCACCGGTGGGGTCTCGCCGTCCTGGCGGTAGGCGAGGCAGAACCCGGTGGCGAGGGTGATCCCGGCGCCCATGTCGAGCACCGTGTCCACCGCCTTGAGGTTGATCCCCAGCGTGTAGCAGCCGATGTCGCTGGTGAAGATCGCTCGGGGCAGGGCCTTCTTGATCGCGTAGAACGCCGCTCGGTGGCCGCAACCGGCACAGAGGGTCGGCGGTCGGGCGGGCAGCTCGAGCCCCGCCACCAGGCCATCGACCGTGTCGAGCCAGGCGCTGGCTTGCTCTGCTGCAGCGGCGACCTCGCCGCCGAGGTGTGCGCCGAGGACCCGCAGCAACACCTCGGGCGTCAGCTCCCCTGCGCCCGGCACGCTGCCGTCGAGCCGGCCGTGGACCTTGCGCCGATCGTTGATCTGCAGCTCGATCGTCGGCCCGGGATCCTCGAGCAGCAGCACCTCGTCGTGGGCCTCGATGAAGGCCTCGACCAACCCGAGCGGCAGGGGGTGAGGCGTGCCGATCTTGAGCAGCGCCACCCGGTCGGTCTGGCCGAGCTCGGCCAGCAGGTCGCGGACCACCGTGTGAGAGACGCCGGCGGTGATCACGCCGACGCGCCCGGCGTCTGCGGGCCGATGCAGCGGGTTGAGTTGGTCCGCCAGCTCGAGCTCGCTGCGAATCTTCGCCAGCTTGTCGTTGAGCTGACAGTGCAGCTGGTAGCGAAAGGCCGGGGTCGCGGCCCAGCGGTGGGGGTCCTTCTTGAAGGCCGCCT
>JAUVBO010000257.1 GCA_030591195.1 Pseudomonadota bacterium | reverse complement strand
TCGGCGCCGTTGCGCTTGATCAGCGCGCGGAAGCCGACGAGCGGCCTGAGAGCCCGGTCCGAGGGACGGAGCACCGCCTCGGCCTGGTCGATCGCCGCGTAGAGCCCCTTGCCGTGCTCGTCGGCCCAGCGAGCGAGCTTGGCCACGGTGCGGGGGCCGATGCCCCGGGGCGGGCTGTTGATCGCCCGGCGCAGGCTGATCTCGTCACGGGGCTGGACGCAGAGCCGCAGGTAGGCCGCGACGTCCTTGACCTCCTTGCGGTCGAACATCGCCTGGCCACCGAGCAGCCGGTAGGGCACGCCCTCGGCGCGCAGGCAGGGCTCGAGGTCGCGGGCGTGGACGTTGGAGCGGTAGAGCACGGCGATCTGCCCCGCCTGGTAGCGCCCCTCGGCGACCGTCCGGCGGATCGTGCGCGCGACCCAGCTCGCCTCGGCATCGCCCTCGGGGGCGATCACCAGCCGCACCCGCTCCCCGTCCTCGCGGGTCGCTCGCAGCTTCTTCGGCCGTCGGTCCTGGTTCTGCTTGATCACCGCGTTGGCCAGCTCGAGCACCCGGCCCACCGATCGGTAGTTGTTCTCGAGCTTGACCACCTTCGCCCCGGGAAAGTGCCTCTCGAAGCGCAGGATGTTCTTGGGCTCGGCGCCGCGCCAGCCGTAGATCGACTGGTCGTCGTCGCCCACCGCGCAGAGGTTTCGTTGCTCGCCGGCGAGCGCGACGAGCAGCCGCAGCTGGGCCGGGTTGGTGTCCTGGTACTCGTCGACCAGCAGGTAGCGGTAGCGCCCCGTCCAGCGCTCGCGGCAGGCGGCCGATCGCTCGAGCATCGACGTCGGCCGGCAGACCAAGTCATCGAAGTCCACCGCCGCGTAGGCCTCCATCATCTCGAGGTAGCGCGGGTAGAGCTCGAGCGCCGCCTGGTCGTACTCGTCGTCGCTGGAGGCGAGCTTGCGCCGCGCCTCAGCCGGGTCGAGGAAGGCGTTCTTGAAGCCGCTGATCCGGTCGAGGATCGAGCCGAGATCGAAGGAGCGGTCGAGCTTCAGCCGCCTCGTCGCGTCGCGCAGGCACGCCAGCTGGTCGCCGGTGTCGAAGATCGTGAACCGCGTCACGCGCCGACCCCGCCTGGCCTCGGCCTTGAGCATCGAGAGGCCGAGGGCGTGGAAGGTGGACAGCGTGACCTCGGTGGCGGCCTGGCCGACCATCTTGACCAGCCGCTCGCGCATCTCCTCGGCGGCCTTGTTGGTGAAGGTCAGCCCGAGGATCTGCGAGGCGCCGATGCCCGAGTCCATCATGTGCGCGATGCGGTGGGTCACCACGCGGGTCTTGCCGCTACCAGCGCCGGCGAGCACCAGCAACGGTCCCTCGATGGTCTCCACCCCAACGCGCTGAGCGTCGTTGAGGTCTCTCAGCCAGCGAGATTTTCGCGTCATCGCGCGCGGAGTCTGGCAGAAGAGGCGACGTGTGTATAGGCACTTGCCAGCTAGCTGAAATCGCCCAGCAAAGTTCGTCCGTCACCCTCTGGGTGGACTTCCCTCTTGGGGGCTGCTATTCGCTCGAGAGGGATATGACCGCTCGAGACAAGCCCGAAAAGACCGACCAGCCGGCGGCCGCGGCGCGCGGCACCAAGTCCGACGGCGATCCGCCCGCGGCTGAGGATGTGGTGTTGCTGCACAGCCGCACGCAGGACGGCCAGGGTCTCCGCGCACTGCGCGCCCGCCCTGGATCGGACAAGATCGAGGTCGCCGAGATCCGACCGATGCGCGAGGGCAAGCCACTGGTCGGCACCGAGGTGGTCAGCCTGCACCCGCGCAAGGAGATGCCCTTCGTCTGTGACGTCGAGGTGCAGTACGACGGTCGGTCCGGAGAGGGCTCCCGTCAGGGCGATGGCCCGCCCCAGGTGGCCAACGCCAGCTATCGCCGCAACTGGGGTCGCGTCTTCGGCCGCCGCAAGCGCGGCAAGCTCCCCCCACCGGTCGACGACGGCGCCTTGAACTGACCGCCCGCTACTCCTCGGCGCGATGGTCTCGAGGTGGGGTGCTGGCACGCTCGACGAGCAGCCGGTCGGCCGCCGCCGCCTTGAGCGCCCTCTTCTGGCGCTTGCGGCGCTTCCGCGCCTGCTTGCTGGTCTCACCCGGCAGCCGCTGCTCGACCGCCACGCCGCTGAGCAGGGCGAAGCCCGTGATCCGCAGCCGACAGGCCGACGCCGCCCCTGCATCGAGGACGTCACCGGTCTCCTCGAAGGCGCCGAGGATACCGGTGCCGTCGACCTCCACCGGCAGGTCCGGCGGGACCAGCACCTGCACGCCGGCCATCACCGAGACGACGTGGATCTCGGTGACTCCGGGAGCGAGCCGCGCTTCGCGAAAGTCGAGGTCTGTCCCGCCGAAGATCGAGACCACCCGCAGGCGACGCGGCACGGTCCAGCGCTTGTTGCGGGTGACGCTGCCGAAGACGGTCACCAGCGAGCGCTTCTCGGGCACCTCCTCCACCAACACCAGCGCGGTGCTGGTCCCCGGCGTCAGGGCGGTGCTGGCAGCCGAGGCACCACCGAGGTCAGCGAGTTGCTCCTCGAGGCTCGCCTGATCAGCGGACCCCTCGGCGCGCTCGACGCGCACCTCGAACTCCTCGAGCTCGATCTCGTCGTTGGCGTAGGCCTCGGTCAGGCGCTCGACGAGCTGTTGTCGCAGGGCCTCGAGCTCGGCGGGTCGCACGATCGTCATCCTCCGAAAAAACGAAACGACCGCCCGGAGGCGGTCGCTTCTGCTTTACGGCGTCTTTCGAGACACTCCGAAGCCTAGCCCCGCACCAACGCGAGACCCTTCGGCACGCTACATGATGATGAAGTCGTGCGCGCGAACCGTCTTGCGACCGTTGGCCGCGGCCCGCTTGGTCGCCTGGTCAACCAGCCAGTACACCCAGCCGTTGATGCCTTCAAGCGCGTCGCCGCCGGTGTTGCAGCCGGCTTCCTTGATCACAGCTTTGACCTTGGAACCGACGAGCAGCATCTCCTTCGGGGCCTTCTTCTTCGCAACCTTCTTCGCGGCCTTCTTCTTTGCCTTTGCCATTGCTTCTCTCCTCGCGTGGAAATGGGTGACGGCGATTATACACAAACGATCGATCGTGGATAGCCCTAGCTGCCGCTATAGCGCATTTCCCGGCCCTGTACGCCCCTTGTAGGCAAAGATCCTACCGTCGGCGGTCTGTCCACTGGTGGCGATCCAACGCCGGCGCGACCGGTAAACTCCCTCCCTTCGTTGCGAGGACGGACCGCCCACCAGAGCCCGGTCTCGAGATCTCGCAGATCGGCCGGAAGAGGGCTATTGGACCGAATATCCGGGACTTCCACCGATCTCGTCGCGTCTCTCCCGCGGTGATCCAACGCTGGGGTGGATCTGTTGACAGACCCGATACCACCAGCGGTCTCAGCTGGCGTAGACTCGCTGTAGACGGATCCTTCAGAGGAGAAGCCCGATGGCAAAAGAAACAACGGTCGACCCGCCGGGGAGCGCCAGCACCGACGGTCCGGCGAACTTCATCCGCGAGATGATCGCCGAGCAGCAGCGCGAGGGAAGGCTCGCCGGGAAGGTGATGACCCGCTTTCCGCCCGAGCCCAACGGCTACCTCCACGTCGGGCACTCCAAGGCGATCTGCCTCAGCTTCGGCATCGCCGCCGAGTTCGGCGGCGTCTGCAACCTGCGCTTCGATGACACCAACCCGACCAAGGAAGAGGTCGAGTACGTCGAGGCGATCAAGCGCGACATCCGCTGGCTCGGCTTCGACTGGGGGCAGCGCGAGTACTTCGCCTCGGACTACTTCGAGCGGCTCTACGAGTTCGCCGAGGAGCTGATCCGCGCAGGCAAGGCCTACGTCGACAGCCAGACGACCGAGGAGATCCGCGAGAACCGCGGCAACTACTACCGCGAGGGCGTCGACAGCCCCTACCGCGAGCGCGCCGTCGACGAGAGCCTCGACCTGCTGCGACAAATGCGCGCTGGCGACTTCGCCGACGGGACCCACGTGCTGCGGGCCAAGATCGACATGGCCCACGCCAACATGAACATGCGCGATCCGCTGATCTACCGCATCCGCCACGCGACCCACCACCGCACCGGCGACAAGTGGTGCATCTACCCGATGTACGACTTCGCCCACGGCCTGTCCGACGCCATCGAGGGCGTGACCCACTCGCTCTGCTCGCTCGAGTTCGAGAACCACCGAGTGCTCTACGACTGGTTCCTCGACAACCTCGACGTCCCGGCGCGCCCGGTTCAGACCGAGTTCGCCCGGCTCAACCTGAACTACACGGTGCTGAGCAAGCGCAAGCTGCTCGAGCTGGTCGAGGGCCGGCTGGTCAACGGCTGGGACGACCCGCGGATGCCCACCGTCTCGGGCATGCGCCGGCGGGGGATCACCCCGGAGGCGATCCGTAGCTTCGCCGAGCGGATCGGGGTCGCCAAGCGCGACGGGATCGTCGACGTCTCACTCTTCGAGCACGCGGTCCGCGAGGACCTCAACGAGACCTCACCGCGGGTGATGGGCGTGCTGCGCCCGCTGAAGCTGGTGATCGAGAACTATCCCGAGGATCAGGTCGACGAATTCGAGGCACCCTATTTCCCCGGCCAGCCGGACCGGGGGACCCGCAAGGTTCCGTTCTGCCGCGAGATCTACATCGAGCGCGACGATTTCCGCGAGGAAGCGCCACGGAAGTGGTTCCGCTTCGCGCCCGGCCGCGAGGTGCGGCTGCGCTATGCCTGCCTGGTCACCTGCACCGACGTGATCAAGGACGAGGCGGGCGAGGTCGTCGAGCTCCGCTGCAGCTGGGATCCCGAGTCGCGCGGCGGCAACGCTCCCGATGGCCGCAAGGTCAAGGGCACCTCGCACTGGGTCTCCGCCCGCCACGGGGCGCCGGCCGAGGTGCGGCTCTACGATCGGCTGTTCAACGCCGAGAACCCGACCGCCACCGATGCCGACTTCAAGGATTCGCTCAACCCGAGCTCGCTCGAGGCGATCGAGGGCTGCGTGGTCGAGCCGAGCCTCGCCAGCGCGACGCCGGGCAGCCGCTTCCAGTTCGAGCGCATCGGTTACTTCTGTGTCGACCCCGACAGCGACGATCGGCGGCTGGTCTTCAACCGGACGATCTCCCTGCGCGACTCGTGGGCCAAGCTCGAGAAGAAGCTCCAGCAGGGCCAGAAGTAGTCCTCGGCTCTCAGGGCTGAACGCGCACCGTGCCGAGCAGGAACGGCCGGGCGAGGTTCTCCGGGTCCACCGTCGCCAGCGGGATGAAGCGCTGCTTCGCCTCGCCGAAGACCGGGCAGGTGCTGATGCCGTAGGTCAGGGTCACCCGCGCCGGCCGGCGCTTGACCTCGACCTTGGCGCCAGCGACCAGCAGCAGCTGGCTGTCGCTGGTGATGTCGATCGCGCCGAGCAGGCTCTCGGAGGCGAACATCGAACCCCCCGAGCCCTCGATGTTGGTCCGCACCACGGTGCCGAGCGGCGAGAGCCCGCGGAGGATCCGCGCCGCCCGGCGCAGGCCACGCCGTCGATCGAGGCGCGTCCGACTCAGGGTCAGCAGCTTCGAGTCGCGAGCGGTGATGAAGACCGCCGCGTT
>JAUVBO010000847.1 GCA_030591195.1 Pseudomonadota bacterium | reverse complement strand
GCCGCGCCGCACCAGGTAGGTCGGCGCGATCACCACCCCCTCCTCCACGAGCCGGCGAGCGTCCGGTGGCATCGACCCCGGTCGACTGCCGCCGATCTCGGCGTGGTGGGCCCGGGTGGCGAGATAGCCGAGCAAGGCTGGGGGGCCCGGGCCTTCGCCGCAATGCACGGGGGTGATCACCGTGATGTAGGGCAGGTGTGAGCCGCAGTAGCGTGGGTTGTTGTTGACGGCCACGTCTACCGGCTCGAGGGCCAGCACCGCGGCCACCTCGCGCACGCAGAGCCCGATCGATCCGAGGTGAACCGGGATGTGCGGCGCGTTGACCACCAGCGCGCCGTCGCTGTCGAGCACCGCACAGGAGAAGTCGAGCCGCTCCTTGACGTTGGTCGACAGCGCTGTGCGCTGCATCAGCTCGCCCATCTCCTCGGCGATGGTCGATAGCCGATTGGCGAACAGCTCCAGCGCCACCGGCTCAACCTGTTCGCCGGCCGGCCCCGCCGGCTCGTGACGCGGCGCGCGCAGGCGAAGGGCGCCCGCCCGATCCACCTCGGCCTGCCAGCCGCGCTCGATCACCACGGTGGCGTGGGCGTCGAGGACGATCGCCGGGGCCTTCAGGCGCGCACCCGGCCTCAGGTCGGCGGACTCGTAGCAGGGAACCCGCTGCCAGCGGCCATCGAACCTGGCGCGCAGGGTCCGTCGCGGCTCCGGCTCGTGGATCTTCACCTCGGGCGTGCTTGCGGCCACCGGCGCGGCATCCGACGCGCTGGCCACCACCCGCGCGGACTCGATCTCCACCGGCCGCTCGAGCCTCAGGCCGAACAGCGCCTCGTGTCGCGCGACGAAGGCGCGACCGGGGTCGTGGCCCGGCAGGTACTCGACCTCCAGCGTCGACTCCTGGCCGACGAAGCGCAGCTGCAGCAGCCGGCGTCGGATCACGACCGCCGACTCGACGACCCCCTCGGCAACGAGCAGCCGCCGCGCCTGTTGCTCGAGCTCTGCCACCACGGCGGCGAGGGCCGCCTCGTCGCCCTCCCCCGGCGCCCCGGATCGCTGCCAGAGCAGCTGGCGCTCGACGATACGCTCCACCGGCGCGCGCCCGAGTCCCAGGGCGCTGAGCAACCCCGCCTCGGACGGCACCAGCACCGTCCCCACGCCTAGGCGCCTCGCCACGCCGCAGGCGTGCTGCGGCCCGGCGCCACCGAAGGCGACCAGGGCGTAGTCCTCCGCGGCGTAGCCCCGCCGGATCGAGACCTTGCGGATCGCGTCGGCCATCCGCTCGTCGGCGATGGCGACCAGCCCGTCGAGCAACCCGTCACCGTCCGGCCGTGAGCCCGTGCCCTCCCCGATGGCGTCGGCCAGCGCGTCGAAGGCCCCGCGGGAAGCCGCGGCGTCCACGGGGATGCCGAAGCGATCCGGGGCCAGCCGCCCCAGCAGCAGGTTGACGTCGGTCAGGGTCAACGGGCCGCCCGCGCCGTAGCAAGCCGGGCCGGGCGTCGCGCCGGCGCTCTCGGGGCCCACGACGAGCTCGCCGTGGCGATAGCAGCAGATCGAGCCGCCTCCCGCGGCCACGGTCTCGATGCCGAGCATCGGCATCGAGAGGCGGGCGTCGCCGACCTGTTGCTGGTAGCGGTACTCGAGCTCGCCGTCCCAGCGCGCCACGTCGGTGCTAGTCCCGCCCATGTCGAACGAGATCACCCGAGAGAAGCCTGACCGCTGGCCCGCGAAGGCAGCGCCGACGACGCCGGCGGCGGGACCGCTGAGCAGGCTGTCCTTGGCCCGGTAGTGATCGCTGCGCACCAGGCCGCCGGCGCTGGTCATCAGCAGCAGCTCCGGCGAGGCGTCACCATCCGCAGCGGCCAGGCCGATGCCGGCGGCGACCGCGGCGAGGAAGTCGTCGATCACCGGCCCGAGGTAGGCGTCGACCAGCGCCGTCTCGGCCCGCGGCAGCAGCTTGATCAGCGGCGACAGCTCGGCCGAGCAACAGACCCGCTCGAAGCCGACGTCCCGCAGCACCCGAGCCACCTGCTGCTCGTGGGCCGGCTCGCGGTAGCTGTTGACCAGCGCCACCGCCGCGTGCCGCAGGCCACGGTCGAAAGCCCCCCGGGCCGCTCGCGTCAGGGCGATGAGATCGAGCGGGCGCAGCACCTTTCCATCCGAGGCGATCCGCTCGTCGACCTCGACCACAGAGTCGTACAGCGGCCGCCGCTTGTCGATCCTCAGCGCGAAGAGCCGCGGCCGGCGCTGATCGCCGATCGCGAGCAGGCTGGCGAACCCGCGGGTGATGAACAGCGCCACCGGCGCGCCCCGGCGCTCGAGCAGCGCGTTGGTCCCCCGGGTGGTTGCCAGGCGCATCGCCACCGGCGGCAGCGACCGATCCGGCGGGGTGCCGGTGGCTACCCGGGCTGCGAGCAGCGGGGCCGGCTCGCCCGAGGAGAGCTCGAACGCGGCGCCCGCGGCGAGCGAGCCAGCCGCCGGCTGCGGGGCGAGGCTCAAGCGGATCGCGCCATCGGTCCCGGCCGTGGCATCGACGACGATCGAGCCCGTGGAGCTCACGCCGAGGACGCCAAAGCGGTAGCCACGCAGCGCGAGGGGACCGGGCAGCCGTCCCTCGACCTCGACCCGGCCGTCGTCCAGGCGCCGCCGGATCCTCCCGCGCAGCACCCCGCTCGAGAGCACCTTGACCCGCAGCGCAGGCCCACCGTGCGGGTCGACGGCGATGCAGTCGGTGAACGTCCCGCCGGTGTCGACCTGGATCCGCCAGCGCTGCGCGGGCTGATCGCTCACCCTTCGTCCTCCGGCTCGCCGCCGCCGGAAAGGTCAGCGATGAGGAAGTCACCGATCGGCCCCGCCACCGCATCGGGGGTGTTGAGGTGAAGGTGATGATTGCCCGGCAGCGTCAGCAGGGTGACCCGGGCAACCCGCGAGAGACGACGCCGGGCAGCCTCCTCTGGGTAGGGCCAGCCGTCCTCGGCGGCGATGGCGAGCACCGGGCAGCGGATCCGCCCGAGAAACGCCTCCACCTGCTCCTCGGT
>JAUVBO010000869.1 GCA_030591195.1 Pseudomonadota bacterium | reverse complement strand
GCTGCACGAGGTCGGCAAGCCCGTCGAGCCGCACCTGACGGTGATGGAGGTCGACGACTCTCCCCGGTCTCGAGCCCTGGCCGAGCAGGTCTGGCGCTCGCCGCTGAAGCTGATGAAGGATGCGAGCCTGCCGCGTGGCACGCAGCTGGCGCTCTCTTCGCTCTACGAGCGCCTCGGCGGCGACGGCGTGCCGGGTGTGCTCGGCGGTGACCGGATCCCCCTCAGCGCCCGCGTGCTCGCCACCGCCGACCTCTTCTGCGACCTGTCGACCAACCCGCGCCACGGCAAGACCGGCCTCGACCGGCTGCCCGGCGCGCTGCTACACCTGTTCGACGAGCGCACCGCGCCCACGGTCCATGAGCACCTCTCGGCCGAGGCCCAGCAGATCCGGCAGCGCCATCAGATCCTGATCATCGACGAGGACGAGGAGGCAGCGCGGGCCCTCGAGCTCGACCTGCTCGGCGCCGGCTACGACACGCAGTCCCTGCGCACCACGGCCGAGGCTGCCCGTTCGCTCTTGGGCCAGCAGGTCGACATGATCATCAGCGAGGTCGACCTCCGCCCCGTTGACGGCTTCGACTTCCTCCAGCGCATCCGTACCGACCCTCGGACCCAGGGCATCCCGCTGATCTTCCTCTCCAGCCGCAGCGACCCGAGCGACGTCGCGCGAGGCCGTGACCTCGGCGCTGCCGAGCACCTGCCCAAGCCCTACGACACGGATCTGTTGCTATCCAAGGTTCAGGCGACGCTCGGCTCCACCCAGTGACCGCCCACCCGCCGTCGTCGGCAAGTCCCACGACGCCGGGCGCCCGGGGCCCCGGCGCGCGATGCAGGACCAGAGGGAGTGCCCTGTCGCTGGCCACGGCGGCGATCGTCACGGTCGCCCGCAGGCCGCTGGGCGTGGTGCTCTGCGCGATGATGTTCCTCGTCGGCCAGCTCGCGGCGCGCGCCGGCCTCGCCCAGCTGCTCGGAGACCTCGTCGAGAGCGTGCTCGCCGGACGACCGCTCCCCCCGGCCAGCCTGGTCGGCGCCGGGCTCGGGCTCTCGGTCGGCGGGCTGTTCGCGGCGTGCGGGTTGCTCACGGCCTTTTTGACGACGCCGGACGACGATCCGGGGGGGCCGTGGAGCGCGCTCGGTGGTCTGGCTGCCGCGCCGGCGGCCTTCGCCGTGTGGCTCGTCGCGCTGGCGACCGCGGCGGCGCTGGTGATACTCGCCGCGGTCGGCCTGGCGCGGATCGCTGGCATGCCGCCCGGCCAGGCGCTGGTGCCACGGGCGCTGGCGGCGGCGCTGCTGCTCGCGCCGGCCCTCCTGGCGCTGATGGCGGTGGTGATGTCGGCGCTGCTGGCGAGCGCGTGGCTCGCCACCGGTGACGCCGCGGCGCAGACCTTCGCCGATGGGCTCCGGACGCTCGGGCTAGCGCTTCAGGAGCTGATCGACGATCCGCCCCGGGCCACCGCGGTGTGGACCTCGCTGTCGCTGGTCTGCCTGCCGTTGCACCTGCTCGCCATCGCCACCACGCCTTGCTGGATCGTACGGCTGCCCGCGGGGACCTTGATCCACCTCGTTCACTGCCTCGCGCTCGCCGCCTGGTGGCTCACCCTCGGCGTCGGCCTGCGCCAGGCTTTTCCCCACCCACGACCGTAGATCGGGATGCGGCGGTACTGTTAAGATGACTGGCATTCAGCCCAAATTGCCGCCGGTCAGCTGCCGCCCCTGGCATCGCCGGAAGAAGAGGCGCCCGCTGGCCGTTGTTCAACAATCGGTCATCGAACGCACGCGAAAGGACTGTACCGTGAGACGGTCGTACCGGCATCTGCTCATCGCGCTGGTCGCCGGCGTGCTCATCGCCAACTGCGCCGACGGCGGACAGGGCTGCAGTCAGGGTTGCGCCCAGAGCTGCAGCTGCATGGAGCCCCTCCCGGGGGGCTTCCCCGCCAGCGAACAACTGACCGGCGCGATCCAGCTGCGGCTGGCCGAGCCGGGCCTGCGATTCCTCGAGCAGAACTCCGGCGCGCTGGTCGAGCAGTTCCTTCCGGGGGGGCTGAGCTTCGATATTCCCGCGGCCTGCGACCAGGTGAGCATCCCGCTGCTCGGCGGGGTACACCTCTGTGGGAACAAGGTCGGCGACGTCTGCCAGCCGAACGACCCGCCCTGTCAGCTGCAGATGGCGATCGCCGGCGCCACCATGACTCCTCAGCCTGACCCGGGCAACACGCTCCAGATCCTCGCGCGGGTCCGCGCCGCCACCCCGCCCGGCAGCCCGATCACCACCGCCGGCGCGCTGAGCTGCCAGATCACCCTCGACACCACGCGCGCGGGAAAGCCCGACATCGGCTTCAAGGTCGATGTCCGCCTCGAGACCGACTTCACCAGCAAGCGCACCCGCGTGGTGCTCGAGAACGCCGAGTTGCTCGATCTCGATAGCGGTGACCTCCACTTCTCGGGAGGAAGCGTGCTCTCGCCCTGTGGCCTGGGCAACCTCGGCTTCGTCACAGACCTGCTGCTCAACGAGATGACCAAGCAGCTCGCCGGCCAGGTGGCTCAGATCGCTGACGGCCTGTGCGCCGCATGCACCAGCAACGACGACTGCCCCGGCCAGTCCAACTGCGACCAGCCCGCGGGCGTGTGTGTCTCGGGCGGCAACTGCGTCCAGTCGCTCGGCATCGAGGGTCGCCTGAAGCTGACCGACCTGCCCGGCGGCGACCCCTCCGCGGGGCTCGACACCCTCGCCTGGCTCGGCGGGGGCATGGCGATGCCCAACAGCGGCGTAACCCTCGGCATGCTCGGCGGGATGACGCCGGCGACCAATGCGGCCTGCGTGACGCCTCGACCGGAGCTCAAGCCGTCACTCGATCCGATCCCGCCCTCGCCGACGCTCACCGGCAACCAGGCGCCCGATGGCAAGCCGTTTCACCTCGCGTTCGGCATCCACCAGCGCTTCCTCGAGCACGCTGGCTGGGCCGCCTATACCACCGGC
>JAUVBO010000952.1 GCA_030591195.1 Pseudomonadota bacterium | reverse complement strand
CTTCGGCTGCAGCAGGTAGCGCGGCCGGACCCGGTAGCCGGTGAAGACCCGGGGCACCGCCTGGGCGACGTAGTACCGTGAGATCCGGTAGTGACGCAGGGCGTAGTCGTAGCGTCCCTGAGGGGGGTTATCGAGCACGATCGCGGCGTAACCGCCAGCTGTGATCCGCTCGCGGAGGCCCTTGGGGTAGCCGAAGCCAGCGCGAGTCACGTCGTTGATCCCCATCTGGTGGTAGTGGGCCTTCTTGCCCGCCAGGTGGGGATAAAACGGGTGGTAGGGCACGAGCACCGGTCCATCGAACCGCCGCAGTTGCTCGATGAAGCGACCGGCGACCTCGTGATCGCGCCTCGTCGGCCGGTGGGGCTTCGGCTCGTATAGCCCCAGCCCGAGCTGAGTCGCGACGCCGGCGGCCAGCGCGCTGGCCACCAACCCGGCGAACAGCGGCCGGCGGCGCCCGGCGGCCACCCGCGTCACCAGGTCGGCGGCCACCACCCCGACGAAGATGCCGGGAAAGACGAGCCCGGGGATGAAGGCGTTCTCCGCGGCCCACTGGGTGCCGAAGCCGACGCAGGAGACCCCCGCACCCACCACGGCGGTGCCGAACCAGAAGAGCGCTGAGCGGTCGCGTGGATCGAGCCGTCGGCGCCGGATCCAGCCGACGACGAAGACCAGCGGCCAGAGGCCGAGCAGGACGCCGGCCACCGGAGAGGCCTTGAGCAAGATCAGGGGCGTGTCGACGAACGCGCGCTTCCAGTAGAAGTCGTGCCCCTGATGCATGCCGAAGATATAGCGCCAGAACCAGCCGTCGCTGAGGTGGTTGACCACCAGCACCGTACCCCCGGCGACCAGCCCCACGGTGACCACCAACACCGGCAGCCGTCGCCAGTCGAGCAGCAGCAGCGCGCCGCCAGCGTAAATGATGAACAGGCTCGCCGTCTGCTTGGTCAGGAACGCCAGCCCGAGCAGGACGCCGGCGACCACCAGCCAGCGCCAGCTGTGGTGGCGGTAGAGCACCAGATAGAGCCCGCCGGTGGTGAGCGCGAGGAACAGCGAGTCGTTGCGCACCAGATCGTACCAGGCGGCGGTGTGGGGGTAGGAGGCACAGAGCAGGCCGACCGCCAGCACCCCCCAGCCGACGCCGATCCAGCGACGTCCGTCAGCCTGACGCCGCGCCGCGTCTACCGCGAGGCCACAGACGACGAGGAAGCTGAGCACCGAGACCACCCGACCGAGGGTATAGGTCAGACCGAAGAGCTTGCCCAGCCCGGCCAGCAACACCGGGTAGAAGGGCGTGTAGAGGAACGAGATGAAGTCCACCGACGGCGCGGCGTAGAGCGGCTGCCCCTCGAGGATCCGCAGGGCGTGGCAGAGCATCCCGCCCTCTTCCCACTCGAGGTCAGCCGGGTAGCCGACGCGGGCGGCGAAGATGTAGAGCAACAGGCCGAGGTGCATCAACCCGGCGCTGGCCGCCGCGATCGTCGCGCCGTAGCTCGGCAGCGTGCGCCAGCGACCGCCGGAGGTCATGGCTTCACCTTGGCCGCCCCGGCCCAGGTCGCGAGCTCGCGCTGAGCCCGCTGGTAGTCCTCCGGCGTCCCGATGTCGATCATCCGCCCGGAGCTGACCATCACCGCCAGCCGCTGTCCGGCTGCGAGCAGCCCGGGGATTGTCTCGCGCTCGAGCGAGACGCTCCGCCCAGAGGGGATCCGATCGACCAAGGCGCGGGCGAAGACGTAGACGCCGGCGTTGATCAGCGCCGGCTGCCCCTCGAGCGCCTTCTCGTCGAAGGCTGTGACCAGGCCGCTCGAGGGATCGAGCTCCACCACCCCCTTGCCGCCCGCGTCCGCCACCTGCTGGACGCAGATCGTCCCCAGCGCGGCGCTCGCGCGGTGGCGGGCGACCAGCGCGTCCACCGCGACCTCGACGAAGGTGTCACCGTTGAGCAGCAGGAAGTCCTGCTCGCCGGCGAGCAGCGCGCCGGCGTTCTTCACCGCCCCGGCGGTACCGAGGGGCTCGTCCTCCACCGCGTACTCGATCGTCGCGTCGAAGGCCACGCCATCGCCGAGGACATCGATCATCATCTGCGCCTGGTAGCCAACGCAGAGCACGAAGCGCTCGACACCGAAGCCGCGCAGGTGCCGCAGCTGACGCGCGAGGAACGGCTCGCCGGCGATCGGAGCCAGCGGCTTCGGCCGATCAGCGACGGCCGAGCGCAGCCGCGTGCCGAGCCCGCCGGCGAGGATCACCGCCTTGATCATCGGCCCGCGACCTCGATCGCTCCATCGCCGTCGATGGTCAGGTCCGCGAACCCCGCGGCGACGGCGTCGGCGCGGCTGAAGTCGAAGTGGCGCGAGTAGGGCGTCGGGATCGCCACCACCGTCATCCCCGCCGCCTTCGCCGCGATCACACCGGTCAACGAATCCTCGAAGGCGCAGCAGGCGGCGGGCTCCACGCCGAGCAAGGCCGCAGCGGCGAGATAGATGTCCGGCGCCGGCTTGGATCGCACTGGCTCCCCCGAGCCCCCGGGGACGAGGGACTCGCGGTGGACGACCACGTCGAGCAGGCGATCGAGGCCGTGGCCGCGAACCACCCGCATCGTCTCCTCCGCGGGAGAGATGGTGGCCATCGCCATCCTCCGCCCGGTCTCCCGGCCCTGCTCGAGGAACGACAGCGCGCCGGGCATCAGCACCAGCGCGTCGAGGCGTTGCTGG
>JAUVBO010000533.1 GCA_030591195.1 Pseudomonadota bacterium | reverse complement strand
GAGGATCTCGGCGGTGACTACCCGGCGATTCAATACACGCCGCCGCATGGGCAGTATTCGATGGATATCTTGGCCCGCCTTGGCGAGCGCTACGCCTACGACGACATCGCCTCGGAGACCCTCGAGATCGAAGGGGTCCGGGTTGTCGTGGCGACACCGCAGATGCTGTACCGGATGAAAAGAGACACCGTCCGGCCACAAGACAGGATCGACGCCGAAGCGCTACGCCAGCGGTTTGGCCTCGACGAGGAGGGCTAGTGGGCGTCCGGAAATATCGTTCGGTCGAGGAGATGCCCGGGCCGGTCTGGGGCAAGCGGCTCGATCCGGACAACATTCGCCAGGCCTGTGCCCTGATGGTCTGGGCCCGACGACTATGCCCACCACGACTCGTTCCTGGCCTGAGGAAGTACCGCGACGTGGGCGAAGCTGGCAGAAGATCGGGGTTTGTTCCGCCAGCTGGAAGCGGGTCGAGCAAGAAGCGGATCCCACAGGGTGGCCCCGAAGACGACTGATCGCCGCGTTCAGAAAGTGAGCTTCTTCGCGACGCCGAGATCTGCAGTTGCTGAGTGAGCCATCAGCGAAACCCTGGGGACTTGCACCAGCCGGCGCGAAATCGTCGCGACTCCGAGAAGGAGGCCGCGATGGCGACACGGCGAAAGGACCCGCGCCGGTCTGGCCGCCGCCCGTGATCGCGGCCCGACGCTTGGTCGGCCGACAGCGCTTACCCCAGAGCAGGTCGAGATGGCGCGGACGATGATGGCGAACCCGAAGCCCTCGGTCCGCCAGGTCGCCGAGCAGCTCGGCGTGCACCGCTCCACGCTATACCGCAACCTCGCCTCCCCCCGCTGAAACGGCGGGAGCCTCTCGTATCGCGATCCAGATGTCTCCCGGCCTTTGCTGATCGGTCACGCTGCAGCGGCTGCGGCCTTGAGCGACTAGTGCCCTTCTCGTGCTGGGGCCGGTCGCTGTGCCCCTCTTGCGTCGCACGGCCTTGGCCAACACCTCCGTCTCGGGATCCCGGATCCTCTTCTTCGTGGTCGTCATGTCGCGCGATCTGCTTCCTCGCCCTTCACTAAATAGCAGGGTGGAAGTGTCTCACTCGATACTGGCACGCAGGGTGGCTTTGACCCGGCGTCAAAGGCCGCCTCTTTGTCGGAGTGCGAGGGTCCCGGAGATAGGTTTCTCTGCTGGTTGAGTGATCTCCTCCCGGCTATTCGCGACTCCGCATAAGCCGGGGGAGGATCACTCCTTCGCCGGCCCATTTCTCGAGACGCCCGTCGGGGTCCCTTCCTGCTGAGAATCGACACCTGGCATCGCATCCGAGCGAAGAGCCCTGCCCTCGAGCTCTTGACTACTGCCCTGCCCAGGGGTTACTCCGGCGTAATGGAAACCCTGGGCCCGCCACCAGAGCTGCTGCAGCGCCCGCTGCCGAGGCACATCGCGATCATCATGGATGGCAATGGTCGCTGGGCGCGGCAGCGGGGGATGCCGCGCATCGAGGGACACCGCCGCGGTGCCGAGTCGGTGCGCGACATCGTGCGTGCCGCGAGGGCCCTCGGGATCGAGGCGCTGACCCTCTACGCCTTCAGCGAGCAGAACTGGGACCGCCCCTCGGATGAGGTCAGCGAGCTGATGTCGTTGCTCCATCAGTATGTTCTCGAGGAGCGCGACGAGATCATGGACAACGCCATCCGCTTGGTCGCCATCGGCCGGCTCGAGCAGCTGCCCGGGTTCGTCCGCCAGGCGCTGCTGGCGCTGATCGAGGCGTCCTCCGACAACGACAGGATGTTCCTCGCCCTCGCGCTGAGCTACGGCGGCCGCGAGGACATCGTCGATGCCGTCCGCTCCCTCGCCCGTGACGCCCGCGACGGCAAGCTCGAACCCGAGGCGATCGACGAAGCGGCGGTGGAGCAGCGTCTGTCGACCGCCGCCTTGCCGCCGCCCGATCTGCTGATCCGCACCAGCGGCGAGCGCCGGCTGTCGAACTTCCTCCTCTGGGAGCTGGCCTACGCCGAGATGATCTTCGTCCAGACGATGTGGCCCGACTTCCGCCGAGCCCAGCTCTACGAAGCAGTCGCCGAGTTCCAGCAGCGCGAGCGCCGCTTCGGTCGCACGTCAGACCAAGTCTCCGACGACCAGCCCGCGGGCGATCAGGTCTCGGCGGATGGCGGCGACCGTCGATGAAGGAGATCAACCGCAACCTGGTGCTGCGCACCGTCTCTGCGGTGGCGCTCGCGCCGCCCCTCGCCGCGGCGGTGCTCTGGCGTCGCCCCGAGGCGGTGGGGCTGGTGGTCAACGTCGCGGCGTTGATCGCGCTGCTCGAGCTGAACTGGATCGTGCTGCGGGACGACCCGCCGTGGCTGCGGGTGGCCGGCGCGCTACTCGGCTGCGCGCTCTCGGCGGTGATGGTCTGGCTGCCCCGCCCGGAGCTGGTGATCGGCGTGCTGGTGCTGGCCACCGTCGCCTCGACCATCCTGCACCTGCTCCGCTTCGACGACATCCGCCAGGCAGCGGTCTCGAGCGCGCTGATGCTCTTCGGCATCCTCTACGTCCCCTTCTTGCTCACGTCGCTGGCGCTGCTGAAGCGGATGCCCGACGGCGCCGACTGGGTGATGCTGGTGCTGACGATCACCTTCTTCTCCGACACCGGCGCCTACGCCACCGGAAGGCTGTTCGGCAAGCACAAGCTCTACGCCGCGGTCAGCCCGGGCAAGACGATCGAGGGCGCCCTCGGTGGCCTCTGCGCCGCATTCGGCGCCGCAGCCGTGGCCAAGGGCTGGTACATGCCCCAGATCAGCTGGCTCGACGCG
Source organism: Pseudomonadota bacterium (assembly GCA_030591195.1). Next base: position 1,276 of record JAUVBO010000533.1, on the reverse strand, counting down.
GCGCTGATCGCCATTCCCGGCGGCATGCTCGGCCAGCTCGGCGACCTCGTCGAGTCGATGATCAAGCGCGCCTTCGAGGTCAAGGACTCGGGCTGGATCATCCCCGGGCATGGCGGCCTGCTCGACCGGATCGACGCGCTGATCTTCGTCAGCGCCTACACCCACCTCTACGCCGCCCACGTCTTCGGCCGCCTGGGCTAAGGGTTCGGTGGACTGAGCTTTCCGGCGCAAGGGGAGCGGAGGAAGGGGAACGGATGAAGGGGATCGCGATCCTCGGCGCCACCGGGTCGATCGGCAGCAGCACCCTCGACGTGATCGAGCAGCACCGGGACAGCTTCCGCGTCGTCGGCCTCGCCATCGGCCAGAACCTCGAGCGACTGATCGAGCTGCTCCTGCGCTTCGAGCCGGCGATCGTCTCGGTCGCGCGGCAAGAGGACCGCGAGCGGCTGGGCGACCTGCTCGACCAGCGCGGCCTCGCCGGGCGCCTCCGCGGCCTCGAGGTCGGTGTCGGCATCGAGGGTGCCGAGGCGGTGGCGAGTCACCCGGACGTGTCGCTGGTCCTGACCGCGATGGTTGGCGCCGTCGGGCTCCGGCCGACGCTCGCGGCGATCCGCCGCGGGATCACCGTCGCGATCGCCAACAAGGAGCCGCTGGTGGCCGCCGGCAGCCTCTGCACCGCGGCGGCGCGAGCCAGCGGCGCCTGCCTGCTGCCGGTGGACAGCGAGCACAGCGCAATCTTCCAGTGCTTGCAGGGCAACCGCGCCGAGGACGTCCGGCGGCTGCTGCTCACCTGCTCGGGCGGCCCCTTCCGACGGAGCTCGGCGGCCGAGCTGGCCCAGGTGACGGTGGAGCGCGCGCTGGCCAACCCCACCTGGTCCATGGGCCCGAAGATCACCATCGACTCGGCCACGCTGATGAACAAGGGCCTCGAGCTGATCGAGGCGCGCTGGCTGTTCGACGTACCTCACCGACGGATCGAGATCGTGATTCATCCGGAGAGCGTGATCCACTCGATGGTCGAGCTGGTCGACGGCGCGGTGATCGCCCAGCTCGGCACGCCCGACATGCGCGTGCCGATCGCCTACGCCCTCGGTCACCCGGCCCGCCTGGCGCTCGCGGTGCCACGGCTCGAGTGGCACGAGGTCTCGAGCCTGACCTTCGAGCAGCCTGACCCGGAGCGGTTTCCCGCGCTGCGCATCGCCGCCGAAGCGCTCGACGCTGGCGGCACCGCGCCCGCCGTGCTCAACGCCGCCAACGAGGCGGCGGTGGAGGCATT
>JAUVBO010000716.1 GCA_030591195.1 Pseudomonadota bacterium | reverse complement strand
GCGGTGGCCGCAGGTGCGGCGATGGTGTCGGCGGTGGCCGCAGGTGCGGCGATGGTGTCGGCGGTGGCCGCAGGTGCGGCGATGGTGTCGGCGGTGGGCACCGCGTCGTCGCTCGGCACCGGGATGCCCAGCGGCGGCACCGGCAGCGATGCGGGCGCTGGCAGGTCAGGTGCGTCCGCCGCGGCCGGCTGCCCGGCGATGATCGAGTGCTGACCGCCGACGAACGTCTCGCGGCTCATCCGCGCCGTCGTCCGGTCGGGCGTGGCCACGCCGAGCTCGCCGCGCGTCTCTTCGACGATCGCGGCCAGCCGCGCGGCGAGCTTGTCGGGCGCGTCGAGCTCGGCGATGGTGATCGACAGCGCGTTGCCGAAGGCCGCGGCCATCTGGTAGCGGTCGGCCGGATTTCGCGCCAGCGCCGGCATCAGCAGCGGGTCGGTGTCGGGTGGGAGATCGGGTCGGCGCGTGCTAGGTGGTGGGATCGAGGGCTCGTAGGCTTGCTTGTGGATCTCGGACTGCTCGAGCTCGCCGTAGAGCCGAGTGCCGGTGAGGGCCTCGAACAGCACCACCCCGGCACTGAAGATGTCCGAGCGGACGTCGAGGCTGTCGCCCCTCACCTGCTCGGGCGACATGTAGGGCAGGCGGTCCTCGATTATCCCATGGAGCGTCCTGCCCGGCTGCTGAGTGGCGCGGGCGACGCCGAAGTCGGAGATCTTCACCTCCCCACGCCGGGAGACGAGGATGTTCGCTGGGGTGATCTCGCCGTGTACCAGGCCGAGCGACCGTCCGTCGGGACCGGTGGCCTGGTGGGCGTGGGCGAGGCCGGCGAGCAGTTGCCGACCGATGAACAGGGCCACCTCAGCGGGCAGCGGCGCGAGGCGCCGGGCGCGGGCGTCGAGCAGCTTCCGCAGGTCGAGTCCGTCGACGAGCTCCATCGAGAGGAAGTGGGTCTGGTCCACCCGCCCGAGGTCGAAGGCGCTGACGATGTTCGGGTGGTCGAGCTGCACGGCGATCCTTGCCTGCTCGACGAGGATCTCGACCTGCGCCGGGTCGCTGGTGGCGCTCTCCTTGATCACCTTGAGCGCCAGCCGCCGGCGGGAGCCGTCGCGGGCGGCGCCCTCGGCGAGGTAGACCGTGGCCATGTCCCCGGCGCCGAGCTGATGCAGCACGGTGAAGGGGCCGATGGTCCTCGATGCCAGCTTGGATCCCGGGCTCAAGGCGGCGCATCCGGCTGGGGGTGGTCCTGGTCGTGGCTGGTGAAGCGGAACACCTCGCCGCCGGGCTCGCTGCGCACGGTAAGCTCGCAGTGCGACCGGTCACCGCCGCGGTCGACGAAGACCCGGTGGAGCAAGGAGCCGAAGAGGAACAGGTCGCCGAGGCCGGCGAAGGCCTGGAGGTCAAGGGTTACCTCCACCTGGCGCATCGGCACCATCATCCGCCGGTCGAGCCGCTCGGCGGCGGTGGAGCTGACGGCGCGGATCATCTGCAGCGGCAGGTCGTCGGGCTTTGGCTGGGCCAGGCCGACCAGCTGTTGCAGACCCTCGAGGCTGAGCAGCGCCTCGGTGGGCATCGCGAAGGCCGCCAGCAGCTCCCAGCAACGTTCTCCAGCGATCGGCGGTGGCACCGAAGGGCGCACCGGCGTGACGTTGGCGAAGCGCACCAGCTGGGGCGTGCCGCGGCCAGCGGTGTTGATGTCACCGGCGCCGAGCTCGAGCACCCGGTTGCCGTCGACGCAGGTGGCCCAGACCACCAGCCGCGTGTTCGGCGCCAGCGGGTTCCCATCCGCGTCGGTGATCGCGAGGTAGGACTCGTTGGCGCGCAGGCCGCCGGCGTGACGCTGCAGCCAGAAGCGCGGCGTGTCGTCGCGCTGCCGCAGCCGCGCGAGCAGCGGCTTGAAGTCGATCCATGCCCCCTGCGGCCCGCAGTAGCCGCCGACGCGCTCGATGGAGAAGATCTCGCCGTTCTCGGGGTCCTCGAGCGGGAAGGTGGAGGTCTCCCGCGAGCCCTCGAGCTCGATCCGGCGCGACTCTGAGAGGTTGATCGCCGCGGTGCAGCCGAGCTGAATCGAGTCGACCGTGGGCCGCACCGCGCCCTCGGCGATCGCGCCGAGGTGGAAGATCAGCGTCAGCTCCTCGTCGACTGAGTCGGGGTTCTGGGCGCTCAGTGCCTCGAGGCCATCGATCTCCACCGCCAGCAACTTTTCGGCGAGCAGGAAGTACTCCTGTAGCACCCGCAGGCCCGGCAGCGGCGCCCGGGCGAACGGAAACAGCGCCTCCTCGGCGGAGAGGCCGCAACGCCGGATCGCCGTGGCCGGGAGGGCCAGGGCCTCCTTGCCCCGTGCGTCGAGCACGGTGACGCGGCGGGCGTGGTGCGCCAGCCAGAGGAAGATCTGGTACTTTTCCTCGCCCTCGCCGCAGAGCTGCAGCCGCAGCGGCGAGAGCCGGGTGTTGCCGAGGGTCGCGCCCTCGGTGAGCGCGAGACGCAGGCGCAGCTGCAGGTCCGACGGGCGGGGACGGTCGAGGGATATCTCCTCGATCACCAGCGGGTGCACGTCCACCGGCGCACAGGTACGGAAGGCGCAGTCGTCGGCCTTGCTCGCACCCTTGGCACCATCACCGCGGGGGCGGCCGTGTAGCAGCGACCCGCGTTCGATCCGCTGGCTGCGCTGCAGCCCGGCGGGCGAGCACTGGATCAGGGCGCAGGCCGGCAGCGGGCGGAGGAACTGGGGCCAGAGCACCTCGAACAGCGGGTGGGCGATCTCGGGCAGGGCGTCGTCGAGGCGCTGGCGGAGCCGCGCGGTGAGCATCGCAGATCCCTGCAGCAGACGCTCCACCGCCACGTCGCCCTGCCGCTCGGAAACCAGATGGGCCACCTCGGGGTATGCCTCGGCGAACTCGTAGGCCAGCTCGCGCAGGTAGGCCAGCTCGGTCTGGTAGTAACGTACGAACACGCTCGATCTTCCCTGCTGCAGTGGTCAGCCTGCCACAGGTGCAGGCAACAAGAAACCCGCCAGTTGGCGGCAAGGGCTCGGTGCGCGAGAGCGGTTGGGTTGTTTGGTGGCAGACGCTCAGGGGACCTTACGGGAGGTATCGCTCCGTGACCCGCCGGCGAAGCTGCTGCTGGGCCCACTGCTCGATCAGCTGCCCGCCCGGCGTCTGGCGGTATGGCCCGAGCCGCTCGAGCGCCTCGTTGACGATCTCTTCGAGCATCCGCACCGCGTGGCCCGTCGCCGGGCTGGCAGCGATCCGGTCACCGATCGCCGAGACCGCCGGCGTCGGGCAGTCCCCGCTCTCGCGGTGCTCGGCCCAGAGGTGCTCGACGTCGGCCTTCAGCGAGGGATCGTCCGCCATGGCGAGGACGATCGGCAGGCTCGCCTCGCGGTTCATCAGGTCCGAGTAGCGATCCTTGCCCATCTGCTCGCCGATC
>JAUVBO010000467.1 GCA_030591195.1 Pseudomonadota bacterium | reverse complement strand
CACCGAGCGCGACTGGAGCAGCGGCGGCGGTGGCGGCACCGGCGGCGAGGAGCTGTTCGCCGACGACATGGAGACCGGTGACAACTGGACCGCCACCGGCCTCTGGCACCGCGCGACGGCCACCGCCTGCGTCAGCCCCGCGGCAGCCTCCGGCGAGGGCGCCTTCTACTTCGGCGCCGAGGGAACCTGCACCTTCAAGCAGGACGGTGACACCGCTGGGGGCCGCTCCCAGGGCACGCTGACCTCGGTCCCGATCGATGGGGTCACCGCGGCCTCGAAGCTGACCTTCAAGTTCTACCGCGCGGTCGAGTCGGCCAGCGCGAGCTACGACAAGACCGTGGTGCAGGTGGCCACGGCCGGCAGCGACGAGTGGCACACGGTCTGGTCTCGCGACTCCAAGGACGCCTCGGAGGCGTCATGGATCACCAGCGCCCCGATCGACCTCGCCCAGCACGCCGGCCAGGCGATCCAGCTCCGCTTCGTCTTCGACTCGGTCGACGGCTACGCCAACAACCACACCGGCTGGCTGATCGACGACGTCAAGCTCACCAAGTAGCTCCTCCACCACGCCCTACCTCCTCGCGGGCCAGCTGCTGCGCTGGCAGAGCACGTCGCGATCGGGGTACCACAGCCCGCGCACCTCGCCGACGAGGTAGAGCGAGCCGGTGACGACCACCAGATCGGAGGCGTCCGCACCCGCGATCGCCGCGCGGGTCGCCTCCCGCGCGTCGGGGATCGCCAGCACCTCGGTGCCGGCCCTGGCGTGCGCCCGAGCCACCTCGGCAACCTCCGCCGCCGGGCGAGCGCCCTTGGCGTAAACCCGGGGCTCGGTGGCGACGAAGGTCGCCGCCCGCCGAACCAGCCGCGCGACGGCGTCATCGTCGGTGTGGCTGCCGAGGCAACCGTACACGATGTGCTGGCGGCGGCGCCCGGCCCCCTCCAGCACACCCTCGAAGGCGGCGAGCTTGTCCGGGTTGTGGGCGCCGTCGACCAGCACCGGGCAGCAGCCCGGCTCGAGCGGGGGTAGCGGCTCGGCCCGGCCCGGCAGCCGGGCTCGCGCGAGGGCTGCAAGCGCGGTCGACGGGTCGAGGCGATCGGCCACGCCGAGCTCCTCGACGGCCGCCAGGGCCAGCGCGGCGTTCTCGGCCTGGAAGCGCCCAGCCATGCCAAGACGAGCGTCCTCGAGCTGCAGGACCCGACCGTGGAAGTCGACCGTCACCTGGCCGTCGTCCGCCTCGCGGGCGGCGAAGTCGCGGCCCGGGCTGACCACCCGGAGCGGGGCGTTGACCGTCGCGGCCTGACGCCGCGCAGCGACCAAGCCCGCTCCCTGGTCGAGGACCACGGCGCGGCACCCCGGTCGGATCACCCCGGCCTTGTGCGCGGCGATGTGCTCGATGGTGGGCCCGAGGGTCTTGAGGTGATCGAGGCCCACGGCGGCGATCACCGCGACCCGCGTGTCGAGCACGTTGGTCAGGTCGTGCCGCCCGCCGACGCCGACCTCGATCACGCCGATGTCGACCTGCTGACGACGGAAGTGCTCGAGGGTCAGGCCGACCCAGGCCATGCCGTGCATCGGCACCAGCGGACCCCGGCGCGGCTCGACCAGCGGCCGGATCCAGTCCACCAGCGCCGCGAGCTCGTCGACCGATGCATAGCGCCCGTCGATCCAGAGCTTCTCCGTGGCGACCTGGAGGTACGGCGTGACATGCAAGCCGGTGCGCAACCCGGCCGCCCGGAGCAGCTCGGCGGTGATCGTCGCCACCGAGCCCTTGCCCGACGTGCCCGCGACGTGGACCGCGCCGAAGGCGCGCTCGGGGTGGCCGAGGGCCGGCAGCAGCCAGCTCATCCACCGCTGGCGGGTGGTGCGCCCGCACGGACGGTGAGGCGGAGGCTCGCGCCGGATCAACCCCTCGTTGAGGTAGCGGTTGGCCTCGAGATAGCGAGCGAAGGCTGCGTCCTCGTCATCGGGGCACCCGGCCGGCATCAGCTCAGCGTCCAGCGAGGTTGGCCGTGCCGTCGCCCGGCCGGAGGTGGCAGGTGTTGCACACTGGCTGCAGCGCCCGCAGCTGGGGGCAGAGCCCCTTGGCGTTCCTTGGCACCGTCGCTGGCGTGCCGTGGCAGCGCTCGCAGTTGATCTCCGTCCGCTCGGGCACCAACATCGGGCAGGTGTGGCGGGCGCCGGTGGTCTTCTTGCCGCCGAGGTGATGGCAGCGCATGCAGTCGGTGTCGACCTTCAGCTTCGCCTTGTGCCACACCTTCTGGTACGGCTCGGGCGACTCGCCGAGGGCCAGCAGGTAGGTGATCAGCGCGTCGAGCGCCTCCTCTCCATCAGCGGTGGCGGCGAAACGGTCGCGATAGGTCGCGTCGCGCAGGCTCCACATCATCTTCGCCCGGCTACCCGCCCGCGACGGATCGATCAGGTGCTCGCGGATGTACTCGACGGTGCGGGCTGGTCGGTAGCGCAGATCGAAGGCGAGCCCGTTCTGTCGGCGACCGGGCAGGTGGCAGCTGACACAGCCCGACTCGAGGTACTCCCGCTGGCCCCGAGCGAGCCGGGCGCCGCCCTCGAGCTTGCCGATCACGTGACAGCGGGCGCAGCCGACCTCGAAGTGGGGCCGTGGATAGAACGGCGGGTGCCCCTCGCCCGGCAAGGGGCGATGGGCGCCCCGATCGACGCGCCGGCCGTCGCCGCCGTGGCAGGCGACACAGCCGTACTTGGCGAGATCCTTATGTCCGGGGATCTCGGGGTGGGCCTTGCGGCCGACCTTGGCGCTGACGCCATTGGGATGACAGGTCGGGCAGCGCTCCACCGCGCCGGACCAACCCTTGGCCTCGACCACCCGCCCACGGCGACTGGCGTCCATCGCCACCGCGCCACCCAGAGCGATCAGCACGGCCACCAGCAGGATGCGGTTGAGCGTCCTCACTCGGCGGCCTCCCTCTTCGACTCGGCCTCCTCCGACTCCGCCGACTTCAATGTCGCCGCCGGGACGATCGCCTCGCCGACGATCCCCTGACCGGGGTGCCAGCCGAGCTGCCAGTCCGGCCCGCGCAGCAGCCAACCCACGGCGGTCAGGACCACCACCACCCCGATCAGACCGGCGAGGGCCGCCCGGAAGGCGGCAGCGCGGTCTCGACCCTGGGTCCACCAGGCAAGCACCGCGAGGGCCGCCGTGGCGCCGAGCGCGATCGTCGCCGGGTTGAGCGCCGACGGCGCGCCAAAGGACGGATCACGCCACCACCAAACGGCGAGGGATGTCACCAGGGCCACGCCGCCAAACGCCCCGGGGCCGGCCGCCAGGCGGAGCCGCCCACCCCTCCCTGGCACGGGGGCCGCAATGAACGGCGCCAGCAGCAGCGCCACCAGCAGCAGGCCGAACAGCGCCGGCCCCACGCCCGGGGCGTAGCTGCTGGCCTCCTGCCAGCCGGCGAGGAACCAGGGCGCCTTGGCCGGCGTGATTCGCAAGGTCGCGTCCGCCGACGGCCCGAGCCCCGGTCGCCAGAGGGCCGCGGCGAGGATCAGCCCCACCGCCGTGGCCAGGCCGAGGGCCAGCTCGGGACGCTCGAGGAGCTTGGTCCCGGTCGGGGGCCCTTCGATCCTGGTCCCCTCACCGCGCCCGACGCGAAAGCGCCCGATGAGCAGCAACAGACCGAGCAGGGGCAGCGGCAGCGGTAGCAGATGGATGTAGTGCAGCCGCTTGCGCGTCGCGGCGCCGGTCTCGACTCCGCCGCGAATCACTCGCTGGATCGCGCCCCAGACCGGCACCGAGGCGCCGAGGCTCGTGGCCACGTCGGCCGCAACACGCGCCTGGCGGTCCCAGGGCAGCGCCTCGCCACTACAGCTCATCGCCACCGCGACCAGCAGCATCGCCATCGTGAGCAACCCGGCGGCCGGCCGGACTGCCACGCGCGTGAAGAGCAGCGCGACCAGGTATCCGCCGAGCGTCAGGAGCAACAGGTTAGCTGACAGCAGGTGCAGGCTGCGCATCACGCCGCCAAGGGGCGTCACCGCCAGCAGGTCCTTGATCGAGTCGTGAGCCCGGGCACCCTCGTAGCCGATCAGCAGCCACAGCCCGCTGAGCGCCACCAGCACCAGCGAGGCGAGCGCGACCACGCCGAGCCCTCTGCGCAGCCGGCAGGGTCGGCGCTCCTCGGATCCCGCCGTCACAGGCGCGGCTGGATCATCCCCGGACGGCGCAGGATCGACCAAGGGCTCGGTCCTCGCCCGTTCGGGCTGGTCGGCCTTCGACCGCTCAACCCTGGACTGGCGGGCAAGGGGCTTGCGCTTGGCGGGTGTCTTCTTGTTCGAAGACCTGGGCTTGCTTCGCTTGGCCATCGGAATCGGACGAGTGTATCACCGCCACGCCTCTCCCATCAGAATCCGTGGGCACCCAACGGCCCGGGCCTT
>JAUVBO010000660.1 GCA_030591195.1 Pseudomonadota bacterium | reverse complement strand
GAGCGGTGTTCAGTCTCCACGCGGTTGACGAGCTCGAGCAACCGGATCGCGTCCTGGGCCGTGCTGATCCGCGCGACGGCCTTCTTGACCAGCAGCGGTGTCGCCTTCACCAGTGCGAAGTGCTCGGAGAGGCCGCCCGTCCCTGACGTCAGCCTCGACACGTGGGCGGTCAGCGCCGCCACCGGGCCGGCGCCTGTGCTACTCCCACCGGTCGGGGTTGCGCCCCGCTGGTATGCTCGGCGGAGTTGCCGGCTATCCGGCTTGGCGTGGGCCGATCCGGCCGTGACGATCATCAGCGCGCAGGCTGCGCTCAGGGCGCGAGTGAGCCAGCAAAGGCCGCGGCTGTTGCTCTCCCGATCAGGCACGGTCAGTCCAGCCTGCCGTAGATCCAGGCATCGAAGGCCTCGACGTAACACTGACACGTCGTGCCGGGATCGCTCATCCAATGCCAGCACCAGAACTCCGTCCCTTGACAGATCGTGCCCGCCGGGTGGTCGGGCACGGGCTTCGAGTTGGGTTCCGCGATCGACTCCCGTGCCTGCTGCTCGGACAGCGGCTTGCAGACCTCCGCGTAGCACTTGCCGGACTCGCAGTCGTCGGACTCTTCGCACGCGCCGCCGCCAGCGATCTTCAGGCCACACCGCGGCGAGCCATCCTCGGGCTCCGGGCGACAGACGTACCCCGTGTCCGCCCGGCACTGCCAGTCCCAGTCACACGGTTCGCCCTTGACGCGATCGCCGATCAGGTCGCCCTTGCCGGCCCCCACCCGACCCGCCTCGAGGCCCTCGCCACAGGCGATCAGGCCGAGCGAGCAGAAGAGGATCATCAGGCGCAGTGTCTTGTTCATCTTGTTTTCCTTGGTTTTTTCGTGAACCCCGCTGGGACCTCGTTGCGCCCTGCCCAACGCTCGCGCTGCAAGTCGATGTCGCGGTTTGCCCCTGCACTTGACCGAGCGGTCGCTTGGGCGGCGCCGAATGGCTCACTCATTTGTTCGCGAGGTCTGCGTCAGCTCGGCACCGCTATCGGCCGTCACCAACAGCGATGCACGGTTGGCCGTGAATTATGGTGAGCCGATCTCGCGGCCCCGATCGACTGCATTAATGTGAGCAGCGAACGCCCCAAAATCACTTTGCCATCCAGCCTCAGGACTCAGAGATGAAGACCGCCGCCGTGATCGTCGCCTGTACCACGCTCTTCGTCGCCTGCGGGCCCGTCGCGGAGCCGGACCAAGCCCCGGGCTCGGGGGGCAAGGAAGACGGCTTCTACTTCGACGCCGGGACGCCCCGTCCCAGGTCCACCGCGGGCCGGCTGGGCACGACCTTCGAGGACCAGTTCTTGCCCGGCCCCTACGGCCAGGTTGCCGACCACTACGTCGCCTACGAGGTCCAGGTCGCGCATGTGTCGAAACTCACCGCCGCGCACCGTTTCAGCACGGCTGCCCGGGTCGGGCAAGCGCTCGCCGCCCGGCTGTGGAGCGGTGACTTTCGCACGCTGACCGAGGAGTACGGGCTGCGGATGATCCTCTTCAAGCTCGACGAGCGGGCCCCGGCCCATGCCGACCCGATCGAGCGCTGGGCCGCGATCTCCGCCTTCGACGGCGCCGACCTCGAAGCCGACGTGATGCCTGGCACGTACATGATCCTTCTCTCGGTCAGCGACCAAGCCTATGCCGACGAGCTCCGCTCGTTCACCGACATCGCCCTGCACCGCAACACCGACTATCCACCGACGCGGACCCGTGCCCCGCGGGTGAAGGTCACCGTGGTGACCACCGCCGGCTATCCCGCCGCCGAAATCCGGGTGGCCCTCGGCACGGCCAGCGCGATGACGGACGAGGCGGGCGTGGCGATGCTCGAGCAGGTGGAGCCAGGCGTGCTGCTGGGCAAAATCGGCCCCGCCGGCGTGATGCGCGGTATCCCCGAGTCGGTGACGATCTTCTCCTGGCTCGACGAGCCCCACGTCGTCTTCACCATCGACCACCAGCAATATTGCGCAGCAACCCACCGCTGACCCGGCGCTCGTTCGGTGCTGGCAAATATGGTGAGCCGCTTTTCAGCCGCCCCGCGACTCCCCCTCTAGAACCGAGCACACCGCGAACGGAGGAGTTGGCCGATGCTGCCCGATGCCATCGCACACCTAGTGGAAGCTGGTCACGCCGCCCCCTCGGCGGACAACATCCAGCCCTGGCGCTTCGCCTGGACGGGCGAGTCGCTCGAGGTGCGCTTTGACGAGCAGCGGATGTCCGGCCACCTGTTCGGTCCCCGTGCGCTCGCCACCGAGCTAGCGATGGGCGCCGTGCTCGAGAACATCGAACAGGTCGCCCTGGTCGGCATCGACTCGTGGGCGATCACCGAGACGTCGAGGGCGCTCTATGCGCGCTTGCCGCTTTGCGCCGTGGATCAAGCCCTGGGCACCGGCTCGCCCCAGGCGGTCCTCGATCGCCACACCAATCGCTGGCCCTACCGTCGCAAGCCGCTGCCCGACGCGCTGTTGAGTCACGTCGGGGCGATGACCCACGGCGCCGCGCGCGTGGTGGTCGACGACGACCGCCGGACGATCCATACCATTGCCCGCGCGGTGGGCCTCGCCTCCCAGGCCCGCTTCCGCACCCGTGAGATCCACCGCTGGCTGCAGCAGAGCCTGCGATTCGGCCCCGCGGCAGTGGCTCGCGGTGATGGACTGGCGCTCGAGACGCTGGCGCTGCCGCCCGGTGGCGGTGCCCTGCTGCGCTGGCTCGCCGACTGGCCCCGGATGGAGCGGCTCAACCGCTTCGGCGCCTACCGGGGGCTGGCGAGACTCGAGCGCGCGCCGGTGGCCGCGGCGCCGGCGGTGGTCGCGATCGTCGCGCCGGACGGCGCCGGGATCGACGCCGGGCGGCTGATGCAACGGGTCTGGATCGCCCTCAACCAGCAGCGGGTCGCCGTGCACCCGAGCTATGTCGTCCCGGACCAGATCGATCGCCTCGATCGCGGCCTCGTGCCCCAGCCGCTGCTGCCCACGGTCGACGCGCTGGGGCGCCTGCTGAAGACGGTCTACGGCGCCGCCGAACCGCGGATCCTCCTGCGGGTCGGCTTCCCGCGGCGATCGGACGTGCCGCGCTCGCGCCGGCTGCCGCCGCGGGCGATTTGCGACGACCTGACCGCGGCCAACGCCGCCGCCCGTCGCGCGAGCGTGCCGGTCAGCACCCGGGTGGCCAGCTGATGAAGCTCGCGATGCCAGCGTCTATCGCCGACCGCCTGCTCCGCCGCCGCTTCCGTCGCATGCTGTCGACGCTGTCCTTCGACCGCTTCCGGCTGCGGGTGGCCCGCACCGCCGCCGACTACGAGGACGCGTTCCGGCTGGTCAGCGTGGCCTACACCTACAAGGGGCTTCTGCCGCTGCGGAGCCCCGAGATGCACCTCGTCGACCAGCACCTGTTGCCCGAAGCGACCGTGCTGATCGCCACCGAGGGCGAGCGGGTCGTCGGCACGGTGACGGTCTTCGTCGACTCACCCGCCGGCTTGCCGCTCGACAAGGACTACCCCCGAGAGCTCGACGCACTTCGGGCGGGTGGCGCGAAGCTGGTCGAGTTTGGCTCGCTGGCCGTGCTCGAGTGCTGT
>JAUVBO010000084.1 GCA_030591195.1 Pseudomonadota bacterium | reverse complement strand
TGTGCAGGCGATCGTCGCCGACGCGTTGAAGCACTTCTCAATCTACCACACCCACCCGGCGGCCTATCGCAAGGGCGACCGGGTGTTCCACGAGGACCGCAACCTGCTGCTCTACTACGGCAACCGGCTTCGCGGGTACGACCTCGGGCGCAAGCTCAAGGCCGCCGCGGCCTAGGGATCCCGTCTAGGGGCAAGCACAAGGTTCGCGCGCGGAGCGGGAGCGCGGAGCGGGAGCGCAGAGCGGAGCGAGGGAGCTGCGATGGCCGAGAACGTTGGAGTGATTGGCGCCGGGAGCTGGGGCACGACCCTGGCCAAGATCATCGGCGAAAACGATGTGCCGGTGACGCTGTGGGCTCGGAGCAAGGAGCTGGTGACCGAGATCAACGAGCAGCGGGTCAACCAGCGCTACCTGCCCGACGCCAAGCAGTTGCCGTCGAAGCTCGTGGCCACCGACGACCTGCAGCAGGTCTGCGAGACCTGCCGGCTGATCCTGCTGGTGGTGCCCTCCCACGGGCTGCGCCACGTGGCCTACCAGATGGGCGAGTATGTCACCGGCGCGCACGTGGTGGTCCATGCGACCAAGGGCATCGAGCAGCAGAGCTTCAAGCGGATGTCCCAGGTGCTGCGCGAGGAGACCTGCGTGCGCAAGATCGGTGTGCTCGGCGGCCCGAACCTGGCCAAGGAGCTGGTCGCCTGCCAGCCGGCCGGGACGCTGATCGCCTCGGCCTTCGACGAGGTCTTCGCCCGCTTCCACGCCGTGCTCAACAACGGCTATTTCCGCGTCTACGGCGGGCGGGACGTGATCGGCGCCGAGGTCGGTGGTGCGTTCAAGAACATCGTCGCCCTCGCCGCGGGGATGGCCGACGGGCTCGGCCTCGGCGACAACACCAAGGCGCTGCTGCTGACCCGCGGGATGATCGAGATGGGCCTCTTCGGTGACGCGATGGGCGCCGACTGGCTCACCTTCGGTGGCATGGCGGGCATCGGTGACCTGATGGCGACCTGCGCCTCGCCGCTGTCGCGCAACCACCAGGTGGGCGAGCGGCTGGCGAAGGGCGAGAGCCTCGAGCAGATCCAGCAGGCGATGCACATGGTCGCCGAGGGGGTCAAGACGACCAAGGCCGTGCACAACTACGCCGAGTACCGCGGGATCGAGCTGCCGATCGTTCGCGGCGTCTACCGGCTGCTCTACGAGGGGGTCGGCGTCAAGCAGGCCCTGCGCGAGCTGATGGCGATCCCCACCGGCCGCGAGTTTCCCGGGCTGCGGAGTGGACGCCCGTGAGCTTCCCGATCAGCACGGTCAACCAACGTGACTTCGCCGACGACTGGGCCGGCGAGGTCTTCACCTGCGACATCGACCGGACCTACCTGATGACCCGGTTTTCCTCGATGAAGGGGATGGCGCGGATCCCCTTCGAGTTCGCCGTGGACAAGACGGCGGTCGCCGGGATGACCCAGATCCTCAAGGAGATCCGCCGGGGACCGGAGCGGCGCAGCCGGCAGACGCCGCTCTACTTCGTCTCGGCCAGCCCGTCGCAGCTACGGCCGGTGATCGAGCGCAAGATGCTGCTCGATGGCCTGGAGTTCGATGGCACGACCTTCAAGGACTGGTTCGGTGTCGTCCGCACCTGGCGCTTCGATCGGTTCAAGGAGCAGATCGGCTTCAAGCTCACCGCGCTGCTCGCGCGCCGGTCGGAGCTGCCGCCGGGTGAGGTGCGCGAGGTGTTGATCGGTGACGATCTCGAGCGCGACGCCACCGCCTTTTCGCTCTACGCCGATCTGCTGGCCGGCCGCCTCGCCGTCGCCGACCTGGCGACGACCCTGGTCGGCTTCGGCGTCGCCGAGGACGACGCCGCGGCGATCGTCGAGCTCAAGCGGTTGGTCGGTGACCGCGCGGAGGGGGTCAAGCGGATCTACATCCGCCTCGAGCGCCAGCAGGCCGAGGACTTCCTCCCCTACGCCCCTCACCTGGTGGCGTGCAGCGGTTCGCTGCAGATGGCGCTCGCGCTATGGGTCGACGGTAGCATCTCCCTCGAGGGCGCCACGCGGGTGGCAAACGAGCTGGTCAACCGCCGCGATGGGGAGAAGTGGCGTCAGGCGATCCGCCAGGAGTTGCTCGACAGCTGCCGCCGAGGTCTGATCAGCGCCGACCAGGGCGCCGAGGCGCTGGAGGTCCTGGCCCGCGCCGGCATCGTCGACGCCGACCTCACCCTCCCCGGCGTCGATCCGCGCTGGGCCAGCCAGCTCGAGCGCGACGACCCCTGCTGGACCCCCGCCACCGACCGCTAGAGAGCCCCCTGGCGGTTCCCGGGGTGACACCTGCGCGCCGGCATGGCCCGGCATCCGTGCTGGTCATCTCGCGCGTTGTGGCCGACGCAGCGGCCATTTTCTTGGCTAGAGGCCGAGGGGTGGGGCCGGCGCAGCGGCGGTCGCACCGTCTGGCTTGGCCGGCCCGCCAGCGTCCGGCTTGCCCTCGCGGAAGTTGGCGTACAGGCGCTGGGTCGGGTAGGCGAAGTCGATGTCGTCGCGCTGGCCGAACTCGGCGAGCACGGCGCGCCAGAGGCGGTCGGAGGTGGAGCGGCGGGCGCGGACCGGACAGAGGAAGCGCATCGTCAGGTTGACGCCGATGTCGACCACCTCGAGCCAGACGATCGGCGTCAGGTGCTTGAATTGCATCTTGTACTTCAGCGCGGTGTCGGCCATCTGCTCGGCCACCACCTTCCCGACCTTGGCCGCATCGCGGTTGACGATCTCGGTGAGGATTTCGTGGGCCGCCTTCCAGTCGCTCTCGAAGGTCACCACCACCGGGATCTCGTGCCAGATGAACTCGAACCCCTGGGTGTAGTTGCCGCAGGGCTGCTTGAAGACGCGGCCGTTGGGAATGTGGAGGATCCGACCGGTGCTCTGGTCAGCGTCGACCCAGTTGCCCACCTCGAGCATCGAAAACGAGAACATCCGCGTGTCGACCACGTCGCCGATGTGCTCGCCGAGCTGCACCCGGTCGCCGACCTTGAACGGCTGGCGCCAGATGATGAACAGCCAGCCGGCGAGGTTGGTGATCGGGTCCTGCAGGGCGATGGCCAGGCCGGCCGAGACGATGCCGAGGTAGGTCACCACGTTGACCGTGCCGAGCAGCCAGACCTTGAGCAGCGCGAGGGCGGCGAGGAAGCCGACGATGTGGGTCGCCGACTTGTTCAGCCGGTAGCGGAGGTCTGCCTCCACCCGCCTGGTGAACAGGACGCGGACCGCCCGGGTGACCAGCAGATAAGCGGCGATGATCGCCATGGTGTAGGCGATCTTGCCCAGCGCCGACGGGCTGAGGCCGGTCCACGCGGTCAGCTGGGCCATCGCTGCCTTGCCGAGGAGCCACTCCATCGTCACACCGTAGCGTCCAGTGGCGGAGGCGGCAAAAAACGCCCCAGTCCCGCGGTGAATTGCTGCCGGGCGGATGGCCGTGTAGGATGGCGAAATCTCACCGATCGAACGGGGAAACGATGCAGAGCTGGATCGTCACGGTGGTGCTGGTCGCTGGCCTGCCGGCCGTCGCCCGGGCGCAGCAGCCGGAGGGGAGCGACGCCCTCGCCGAGCGCTACTACAAGCTCGGAGAGGAGCTGTACCACCGCTCGGACTACGAGGGGGCGCTGAAGCAGTTCGGGCAGTCTCATAAGCACTCGAAGAAGCCGGCGCTGCTGTTCAACATCGCCCGCTGCTACGAGTCTCTCGGCCGCCACCAAGACGCGATCGAGGCCTTCGAGGGGTACCTCAAGAGCAACCCGGAAAACACCGAACAGGTGCGGGCACGGGTGGCGAACCTGCAGCGCCTGGTGGACCGCAAGCGCGCCGAGCAGCAGAACAAGGACGAGGCGGCTCGCCAGCGTCAGGCTCGGGAAGCCGAGCGCCAGCGGCAGGCCGAGCCGAAGCGCGCCGCCCCGCGGACCGACACCAAGCGGACCGACACCAAGCGGGGTAGCCCGCTGCTCGGCTGGATCGTCGCCGGCAGCGGCGGCGCGCTGATCGTCACCAGCGTCGTCTTCGGCATCCTGGCGGCGGACAAGGCCTCGAAGCTCGAGGACGCCGCGTCCAGGCACGAGCCCTATGCCGACCATCGCCTCACCGAGGACCAGGGGCAGGCGTCTCAGGCCGTGCAGGTGATCACCCTGATCGCCGGCGGGGCCGCGCTGGCCAGCGGCGCGGTGCTGCTGACCCTGCACTACCTCAAGCGCGAACGCCCGGCCGCCGCGAGGGCATGGATCGCGCCGAGCGTGACCCCGCGGGGCGGCTACCTCGCCGCGGGTCTGCGGTTCTGAGCGAGGAGGAGGCGATGAAGTCGATCACGCGTAAGGCGAACGTGACCCTGGCTGCGCTGGCGCTGGCGTGCGGGGCGCTTGCGGCCGGGTGCTTCAACCCCGACTATCCCGACAACGCTTTCGCGTGCGATCCCGAGGATCGCGAGGGCCCGTGCCCCGATGGGTTCACCTGCGGAGACGTGGGCGGCGGCGAGCACCGCTGCCTCAGAGGACCGGCTTCCATGGCGCCCGAGATCACCCGTATCGACTTGCTCACCGACCCCGTCCGGCTCGCCTTGCCGCTCCGGTTCGAGATCGAGGTTCGTAACCTCGAGCTGGTCGCCCCGGGCGCCGATCCCAGGCCAGGCCAGGGCCTGTTCCAGGTCTGGATCGACGATCGGTGGGACGACCGTGTCGTCGTCAGCAAGCCTACCGGGCAGATCCCGGTGCCGCTCGACGTTGGCCTCGGCCGGCATCTCCTGGTGGTTCAGATCGTGCGCAGCGACGAGGTGCCGTTCGAGCCGGAGCTGGTCTGGGATGTCGAGTTCGACGTCCACCCGAGGCTCTGAGGGCCCCGACCCTCGAGCTACGCCAGCGGTCCCACCGCCTCTTCCACCGCCGCGAGGATCGTGCCGTCCTGCACCAGCCGGGTCATCCTGTTGATGTCCTGGTACAGCGGCCGGTCCTTGACCAGCGGCGCGACGTGCTCGCGAATGCAGGCGTAGGCCGCCTCGCAGCCCTTGCCTGGCCGCAGCGGCTTGCGGAACTCGAGCGCCTGGGCGGCGTTGAGCAGCTCGATGGCGAGCACGCCGCAGCTGTGGTCGAGGATCTGGCGCGTCTTGAGCGCGGTGGTCAGCCCCATGCTGACGAAGTCCTCCTGGTCGGCGGCCGCCGGGACCGAGCCGTGGCAGGCCGGGTGGGTCAGCACCCGGCTCTCGCAGACCAGCGCGCCGGCAGTGTACTGCGTGAGCATCATCCCCGAGTACATCCCCGCGCCCTCGACGAGGAACGCCGGCAAGCCGCGGTTGAGGTTCGGGTTGAGCAGCCGGTTGAGGCGTCGCTCGCTGAGCGTCGCCACCGTCGCCACCGCGGTGCCGACGAACTCGAGGGCGAAGGCCATCGGCGTGCCCTGGAAGTTCGCGCCGGGGATGTAGAACAGGTCCTGCTCGTCGGGGAAGAAGACCGGGTTGTCGCCGACGCCGTTGCACTCGGTCTCGATCACCTTGCGCCCGTAGTCGACCACGTCCCGCGCCGGTCCCTGGACCTGGGGCGTGGAGCGGAGCGAGTAGGCGTCCTGAACCTTCTTGTCCTTCTGGGCGAGGATCTCCGAGCCCTCGGTGATGCGCAGGATGTTCGCCGCGCAGGTCACCGAGCCGGCGTGGCCGCGGAGCTCGTGTAGCCGCCGATCGAAGCTGATCATGTTGACCAGCAGCGCGTCCATCGTCAGCGACGCAGCCACGTCGGCGGTCTTGAGCCAGCTCTCGGCGTCGATCACCTGCAGCGCGCCCATCCCGGTGATCACGTTCGAGCCGTTGATCGTCGCCAGCCCGTCGCGGGCCTCGAACTCGATCGGCGCGATGCCCTTGGCCTTGAGCCCCTCGGCCGCCGGGACGATCTGGCCATCGCAGTGCAGGTCCCCCTCGCCGATCAGGGTCAGCGCCATCTGCGCCATCGGCGACAGATCGCCACAGGCCCCGACGCTGCCGCGGGTGCACATCACCGGCGCCAGGCCAGCGTTGAGGATCTCGGCCATCTTCTCGAGCACGGCCGGCCGCAGCCCGGAGTGCCCCTTGGCGAGCACGTTGATCCGGGTCGCCCAGCCGGAGCGGCTGGCCTCCGCTGAGGCGGGCTCCCCCTGTCCGGCGGCGTGGGAGTAGATCAGGTAGCGCTGGAAGTCCTTCAGTTGGTCGGGCGCGAGCCTCACCGAGGCGAGCTCACCGATGCCGGTGTTGACGCCGTACATCAGGTCGCCGGCGGCGATCCGCTCCTCGAGCATCGCCCGGCAGCGTGCCACGGCGGCGAGTGACGCCTGGGAAAACTCGACCTTGGCGCCATGCCGGGCGATCTGCCCGACATGCTCGCAGGTCATCGACTTGCCATTGACGACAACAGACATTTCTTACCTCGAAGCGGCGACCGGCAGCAGCTCGAGCCCGTCGCGAGCGAAAAAGATCCGGAGCGGAATATAGTGGCCGCGCCGTCCCCTGAACAGATCGAATCTTTGCGCGCCGCCTCCGCGGCATCGCGGCTCCGCTACGGGGTGGCCGGAGCGACCACGGGCCGCAGCAGCAGGCGCCCTTCGCCATCGCAAACAGGGCACCGATAACCACCGAGGGTCGCGACCTCATCTGGCCACGCGCGGCCCCGGAAGAAGGGATCCTCGGGGCGCAGTTGGAGCGCCAGCTTGGTTCCGCACCCGTGGGGGCAACGGTCGACCAGCAGCAAGCATCGATCGGCCGGGTCCTGTCTGACCCTGCCGACCACCAGCTGCAGGTGCCGTGGGTCGCTGCCGCGCTCGAGACGCCAGTCAAACGAGATCTCCACCCGATTGGCGCAGACCGGGCAGTCGAAAGGAAAGATCGGCCCCCGGGGATGAGCCCAGGCGATCTCGCGGTGCACGCCGATGTTGACCTCCCAGACCAAGGCGGTCCCGCAACCCGGGCAGCAGGCGGGCACCTCTAGCCCGTCGGGGGAGGTCGAAGCCAGGACGTCGTTCATCAAGCCGCCGGTTACCGACCAGGGCGTGCGAATGCGCGCCCCGTTGTGCGGGTGGAGCGCACCTAGCGCGTGCGCAGGCAGGCGCCGTTGTGCGGGTGAAGCCCCCCTGAAATCACGCCAGCTCGAACAGCCCGGCGGCGCCCATGCCACCACCGATGCACATGCTGACCACGCCCCAGCGGTGCTTCTCCCGTCGCATTTCGTGGACCAGCTTGGCGGTGAGGATCCCGCCGGTGGCGCCGAGCGGGTGGCCGAGGGCGATCGCCCCGCCGTTCGGGTTGACCTTCGCCGGGTCGAGGCCGAGCTCGCGCAGACAGTAGACCGACTGGGAGGCGAAGGCCTCGTTGACCTCGAAGCAGCCGATCTCGTCACGCTTGATCCCCGAGACCTTCTCGAGCTTCAGGATCGCCGGCAGGGGGCCGATGCCCATGATGTCCGGCTCGACGCCGACGACGACGAAGTGGCGGAAGATCGCCAGGGGCGAGAGCTTGCGCTTGGCGGCCGTGTCGGTGCTCATCAGCACGCAGGCCATCGCGCCGTCGTTGAGCGGCGAGCTGGTCCCGGCGGTGACCGTCCCCCCCATCTTGAACGGGGTCTTGAGCTTGGCCAGACCCTCGATCGTCGTCTCGGCCCGGGGGCACTCGTCGTGCTCGAAGGTCAGCTCGCGGGGCCCGCTGTCCTCGTAGACCGTGGTGGTGATCGGGGCGATCTCGTCGACGAACTTGCCCGCCTTCTGCGCCTTGACCGCCTTCATCTGGCTGCCGTAGGCGAACTCGTCCTGGACCGCGCGGGTGACGCCGAACCGCTCGGCGACCAGCTCGGCGGTGACGCCCATGTTGACGTAGAGCTCGGGGTACTTCTGCATCGATTCGGGGCTGGCGGTGGGATTGACTCCGCCCATCGGCACGGCGCTCATCGACTCGACGCAACCGGCGATGATCACCTCGGCGCCGCCGAGGGCGATGCGGCCCGCCGCGATGGCGATCGCCTGCAGGCCCGACGAGCAGAAGCGGTTGATTGTCATCGCCGGCACGGTGTGGGGCAGCCCCGACATGTAGGCGGCGATGCGGGCGATGTTCATCCCCTGGTCGCCTTCAGGGAAGGCGCAGCCGAGCACCACGTCGTCGATCC
>JAUVBO010000069.1 GCA_030591195.1 Pseudomonadota bacterium | reverse complement strand
TCTCCGGAGCCACGTCGAGGTAGACGATGACGTGGGGCCGGCACATGAAGTTCGACAGGTTGCGGAACAGGCTGACGTAGGTCTCGTAGTCCCGCGACTCCATCTGCCCCATGTCGCGCAGGGTCTTGGCGAAGATCGCGTCCTCGTAGATCGTCCGATCCTGAACGCCGCCGCGGCTGCGCCAGATGATCTCCTGGTGCTGCTGGAAGCGCCGGTTGAGCAGATAGATCTGCATCGGGAAGGCGTAGCGCGCGGTCTCGCGGTAGAAGTCGGCGAGGTACTCGTTGTCGATCACCGGCTCGTAGTGCACGTCGAGGCCAAGGTGCTCGCCGAGGGCGGTGGCCAGCGTGGTCTTGCCCGCGCCGATCAGCCCCGCGATGCCGATGAACAGCTTCTCGAGCGGCCCACCGGCGCCGTTGTCCCCGAGCTGGTCGACCTGCTGCCGCTGTTCGTCGCTCATCGCTGCGTCTCCTCCTCGAGGGTGATGCCCATCGTCGACAGCTCGTCGAGGATCGGCTGGTAGATCTCCGGGACGACCGGGACCTGCACGCCGGTGGCGGCGATCGTGCCATCGAGCACCAGACGAGCGGCGATCGCCACCGGCAGGCTGACCGTGCGCGCCATCGCCGAGTGTCCCTGGGGATCACCGAGGACGACCATCGTCGAGCTCAGCCGCTCGACCCGCTCGCCCCCCTCGGCGCCACCGTCAAAGGCCGCCTCGAAGCGGTGCTGCATGACGATCATGTCGCGCTCACCGGCAGCGTAGCTCATCCGCTCGAGCATCAGCTCGGCCAGCGACTCGAGCACCGTCGCCCCCCGGGGCGCCTGCCCGTCGTCGAGCAAGCCGAGCCCGGCGAGGCGCTCGACGACCTCCTCGACCTCGGTCGGCGAGAGCAGGGCCGCGCCGCGGTCGTCCCGGGCCGCGCCGAGGTGCGCCGCGAGCTGGGGCCGGGGCGAGGCGCCAGCCTGCAGGCCGGCGGCCGCCACCAGCGTCGCCGGCCAGCTCGCGCCTCTGGGAGGATCCTCGGCCATCAGGCCGAGGGCGCGCAGGGCACGCATCGTCGCCGCCCACCCCGGCCAGCGCAGGGTGCCGCGGTACATCGTCTCCACGCCTGCGAGGCCGTAGGTCTCGATGTAGCCGAGCGAGTCGCGGTTGGCGTAGGCCTCGAAGCGCATGCCGCTGACCTCGAGCGGGCCGACCTCGACGAACAACCGCTCGCTCGCCACCCGCTGCTCGACCCCCTGCTCGAGATAGCGGGCCGAGCTGGTGGTGGCGCGCAGCACGCCGATCGGGCTCCAGGAGAACTTGTAGCCCCAGGGGTTGTCGTTCGCCTCGGGCGCGGGCAGACCGCCACAGTAGGAGCGAAAGGCGGTCAGCCGCCCACCCCGCCGCTGGACGTCGTGGATCACCCGCATCGCCGACATGTGGTCGATGCCCGGATCGGCGCCGAGCTCGTTGAGGAAGATCAGCCCGGCGGCGCGGGCCCGCTCGTCGAGCGCCTGCATCTCGGACGAGACGTAGGACGCCGTGACCAGCGAGCGGCGGTGCTCGAGGCAGGCCTCGGCCACCGGCGGGTGCATCGTCGCCGGCAGCAAGCTGATCACCAGATCGGCTCCCTCGACCATCCGGGCGAGACCCCTCCGGTCTCCGACCGTCCAGTCCACCACCTGCCCTCGGTCGCCGACCATCTCGGCGGCGCGGTCGGGGGTATTGCCGGCGACGGTCAGCCGCAGCTCGTGATCGAGGAGGTAGTTGATTAGCGGCGGGGTGACCAATCCGGCGCCGAGCAGCAGCACGCGCCGCCCGTCTTCGCCTGGCCGCTTGTCTTGAGTCGGTGCCGTCATCCGACGAGTCCTTTGCTCAGCTGTGACTAGAGTTTGCTCAGCTGTGACTAGAGGTAGTCTTCGAGGTAGCGGTAGTCGGGCGTCAGCTCACCTCGGTAGACGATGGTCGCGCGCCTTAGCGGCCGGGACAAGCTGCAGCGGTCGAAGGGCTGGTCGTAGTCGTTGAACGCCATCGGCGCGACGTAGGGTAGCAGCGCGTCGCCAAAGGCCCGCGACGCCTCGCGAGGAAACTCCGTTGGGAGGTTGTAGACAGCGAGGATCACCGGGCCGCGGCCGTCGACGCCGAGCTTCGCCGACCCGGTATCGACGTCGTAGACGAATACTGGGTCGGTCGGCTTGGTGACCCGCACCGTCGCCTCCACCGCCCCGCCGATGTCACAGGAGATGTCGCCGATCACTTCGAGCCGCGGCTTCTCCGGGCTGTCGTAGAGCTGCCGCAGCCCCTCGAGGGTGATCAGCCGTGGGTACTGGTTGTCCCAGTAGATGCAGTTGACCATCACGTTGAGGTAGGGCAGGTAGCGCTCGAAGACCCCCCGGTAGCGGCCCGGGTTCTGGTAGTAGTGCTGCGCGTCGAAGCTCGCGGGGTCGAAGATCCCGAGCCGTGGCTCGACCATGTGCCGCTCGCTGAAGATCACCCGGAAGATCCCCGGCTCGCGGGGCAGGTCGGCGAGCTCGCTCGGTCGCAGGGACTTGACCCGCAGCACCTCGAGCACCTCCTGGGCGCCCTTGGAGGCGTTGCCCTCGCCGGCGATGCCGATCACCAGCGGCGTCAAGCGCTCGGGCAGAGACATCGTCTCCAGCTCCCGCCCGGCCTCCTCGATCTCGGCCAGCGCCTGGCCGAGGTCGCGATACTCGTAGGCGCTCTTCAGCTGAAGCAGGGGGGTGTCGATCCCCTGGCTGGCCAGCCGGCGGCCAAGGGCCCACAGGGTGTCGATCATGCCCGCCAGGCCGGCGTAGTGACCGAAGTAGACCAGCCGCCGGCCCTTGTCGTCGACGATCCGCTCGTAGTCGATCAGCGTGCAGCCGCGCTCCATCAGGTGCTTGAGCATCGGCATGTTCTTCGGCTGGCCCTTGATCGTGTGGGAGAAGAAGGCGTGGACCTTGCCCTCCATCAGCCGGTCGGCCGGCAGCTCCTTGAGCCCGAGGATCAGCCTGCAGCCTTCGAGATCGGTGGTGAGTTCGGCGCCCTCCTGGCGATACTCCTCGTCAGCGTAGGTCCGCTGGGAGGATGGCCCGACCACCACCTGCAGGCCTCGATCGAACAGCTGCGGCAGATGTTCGGGCGCCAGGGGCGCGCGCTGCTCGTTGGCGAGGACCTCGCGGCGGATCGCGATCGTCGCCATCTGCATCGTGCTCGGAGAAGAGAGGGGCATCAGGGTCGTCTTTCTCGGCCGCTCCGGGCGGCGCCTTCAACGAAGCAACGCGGCGTGGCGCCGGTGCTCGCTAGATCAGTCGAAGGTGGGCCTTGCTCTTCGGCATCTTCCGCTCGTCGGTGGCGGGCTCGGACAGCTCGCCCTCGTCCACCGGGACGACCCACACCAGGTGCTCGTCACCCACCGAGACTTGCATCAGCGCCGGCCAGGGGAAATGGCAGGCGAAGGGGGTGCGATCGAAGGAAAGGGTGCCGGTGATGCCGCTGTCGTCGATCACCAGATCTGGCACCGGGACCGCCATCCTGAAGCCGAGGTGGATCGGCACCGGCTGGCGCGCCTCGATCAGCGGCGAGGGCAGCTTGACCCCGGTCATTGTCGGGTTGATCACCAGCAGGACGAAGTCCTCCTGCTGCAGCAGCTGCTCGAGGGCGGAGCGCTTGAGCTCGGCTATCGATCCCATCGCGTTCACTCCTAGCACAAACCCAAAAGCCCTCACAAGTGACCGGGGATTTCCGCTGAGCGGGCGCGGCTACGCGAGGGCGGCCGAGCGCCGCGAGAAGCCGTCAGAGCTTCGCGGGGTGAAGCTTGAAGAAGTAGCTGCGCGACTTGCGGCGCATGATCCGGCTACGGACGATCATCCTGCGCGCCATGCGGATCACGATGTCCAGCGGCGTGCTGTGGCTTGGGGCCGTGAGGGTCAAGGGCGTCTTGCCGAGCAGCCGACCTCCGTGAGTGACCGTGGCGCCCGAGGGACTACTGCGGACCGAGATCCGGATCGTGCCCTTGGCCTGCTCGCGCTGGTCACGAATCCGGATCGAACGGATCAGCGGCAGCTTGTCCTTCGGCGTCACCACCCGCAACATCGCAAATGGATCGACGGCCGCCGCAGCGGGAGCCGCGACGGGTTGGCTCGACACAGCAGCAGCCGTCGCAGCGCCATTGGTCGGAGCCGTGTTTGGCGGCGCGTCCTGGGCTCGCGCGACACCGGCGATGCCGGAGACCAACACAACAACACAGAAATTCTTGGCTTTCATCGCTTGAGCGTCGTCCCGTCGCCGAACCTCCAGAGTTTACGCAAGAGGCAGGCGCGGGTCCAGCTATCCCCCATTCACTGCGTTCGGGTCCAGCTGGCGGCGAAACGAGGCTTGAAGGTGCTCTCGCCGATCAGCACCTTGCTCTCGGCCCAGAACAGCTTGTTCTTGCCACCGCTGGCGCGCCGGGGGATCTCCCAGGTGAGATCTCCATCCTTGTTGTCGACCACCAGCAACACCACCAGGCGAGCCTTGGTTCGGTTGCGCTCGAGGAAGGCCAGGCCCGAGCCGTCTGGGGACCAGACCAACGAGCTGACGATCTTGCGCCGCGCCCGATCGCGCTTGCGCGGCCAGACCTGCTCGTCGTTGACCTTGATCACCTGCCGACGGCGCTTGCCAGCGACATAGGCCAGCCGCTTCTTGCCCGGGCTCCAGGCAAACTGGTTCCCCCGGTAAACAGAAACGATCTCCCCGCTCCCTGCCTCGTGCACCACGTAGGCGCTGCCCGTCCGATCCGGCGGAGCCAGGTAGCAGATCACGCGATCATCGATCCACTCCAGCTCGGAGGGCTTGCCCGCACGGTAGACCGGGAAGGCGTTGACCGAGTCGCCGCGGATGTTACGAATCACCACGCGGAAGGCCGGGGACGCGACCTTGGCCTTGGCCTGACCGTCGGTCGAGTTGCCAGGACCTTTGGCGGGCATCAGGTAGGCGAACCGCATCCCGTCGGGCGCCCACAGCATCTCGTTGCGCGTCACCTCGGCGATGCGCCAGCTCTGGCCATTCTCCTCGGCGTAGGCATAGCCTCCCTTGAAGAGAACCCTAAACGAGGCAGCCGTTGGCGGCGCGGCGGCCTTCGACGACTGAACGAGTCGAAGCCGCGCGCTCGGGGGCTGTGTGGTGGCGCATCCGGCAAAGGAGATGAGCACCACCAGCACTGTCTCGAACCGCATACGTGGCATGGTGGACCCAATATAATTGCCCCAGGTGCTGGGCCCCGTCAACCAGAGGTCCTGCCTCTTGTCGCGCGTCGTGCTGGCCCGGGTCCAAAAAGGCCCGGAGCGGCCAAAGTGACATCAAAAATTGCTATGTCGCCTACCTTTGCCTACACTAGCGCACAAGGTAGGAGACCATATGACACAGATGACTCGAGATCATCGCATCGATTACGCCTCACCGGTCACGCTGCTGCTGCCAAAAGACCCCCACGCCGTGACGGGACACACCGCAAACATTAGCGAATCCGGCATTTTCGTTACCGTG
This sequence comes from Pseudomonadota bacterium, assembly GCA_030591195.1. The sequence goes on along the minus strand of JAUVBO010000069.1, from coordinate 3,027 downwards.
TCTCGCCCATGTACGGTGGGAGACGAGGTGGTTTGCGACCTGCCGCGGGTGGGTGAGCACCTCCGTCTGCGCGGCGAGGTAATCTGGGTTCAGGAGGTCCCCTGCAGCGACCGGGAGCCTTTGACAGGCATGGGCGTGCGCTTCGTCAGCCTGTCGGCGGACGACTTGACGGCGCTCAAGCGCTTCGTCTCGACTCACCGCGGCCAGCCTCAGTCGGTGGTGGTCCATTTCCAGGGCTACGCCAAGCCGATCCGTGCCAGCGCGCTGGTCACTGACAGGGGCCTGCAACTCTGGACTGCCCTGCCGTTCCTCCGGCTCCGATCGCCGGTCAATGTTTCCTTCTCCGGCGACGACGCCGGGGCCACGGTGGCAAAGCGGGCCCAGCATGGGGTGTTGAACCAAGTGGAGCTCGACCTGGAGCAAGGTGTCCCCCGCCTGCAGATCCAGGTGGGGTTGGACAGCCTCCCCGAGGTCCAGGCGGAGCCAGAAGACTCGCCCTGGGAGCCAGGCCAGGTGATCTTCACCGCGCCCGGCTACGCCAGCGAGGTCGAAGGCAGCGAGGACGAGGACGAGGACGACGGGGTGCTGATCGTCGACGCGGCGGCCGAGGCCGCGTCCGAGCACACGAGCCGGTCGGCCGGCGACAATGAGGGGGTGGTCGCCGGCGTGATCGAGCAATGTTCGAGCGACAACGGGGGCAGCGACGAGGACGCCTCCAGCGAACGCCCGCAACAGAGCGCCTGCTGGTCGCCGACCACGGTGGAGACCGCGCCGCAGCTCGAGAGCCTGGCCGAGGCCGACCCGTCAGCCGAGCCCCACTGGAGCCTCGGTCAGCCCCACCCCGGGGAGGATGCCCCGTACAACCGGTTCTGGGGCGAAGCCGAGCGGCGACGCCATCGGATCTGGCTCTGGGTCGCGGCCCTGCTGATGGCCGGCATCGCGCTGGCCTCGATGGTTCAAACCGAATTCTGGAATCAGGTCTCGGACCGCCTGTGGGCCGGGGCCGCTGCCAACAATGCCGAGTCGACCGCTGCCGCGCTGCCGGGAAGCCTGCCCGACCTGGCCCCGCTGCCTGTGGCGACCGCAACCAACACCACTCCACGGGTCGCGGCAAAAATGCCTCGGGTAGTGGAGCAGCAGAAGACGCCTGCCCCGGAGAGCAAGCCGAAGGCGGTGCCCAAAATCAAGGCTCGCGCCACCGACGAACCTGCTCCGTCGAATGTCAGCGATCGGTTCGTTGTCGAGAGCCAACCCGACGGGATCAAGCTGACCATCCCGTTCGAGGGATCGGCCACCGAGGCCGGACACTATCTGCTGGCCGAGCCCGACGGTGTGGCGGTCAACCTGCCCAACGGTCGCCCGAAGCTGGGCCTCGGTCACTACGCGCTCAACCGCGACGGCTTCCGGGCGATCTGGGTTCGCAAGCGGCTCGGCGGATCACAGGTGCGGATCTTCTTCAGCGGCCCGCCCGCCTCCCGGCCGAAGGTCGAAGTGGCCGAGGGCCAGATCCGCATCAGCGTTCCCCGCTGACCGCCGGCTGGAACGCACCGACCCAAGCAGTCGAATGTAGGAAGGAATATGTCTGTGCCTCGGCTTTGCCCGCTCCCCGCAAATGGGATATAGTCGCCCCCGATGAAAAAGCGGAGCCATCGCCTGGAAAAGATGGCGCGCGTTTACGACGACGAGATCCTGCCCATCTGGTCACAGAAGTTCGGGCGGATGTTGTTGCGCGGCCTCGACCTGCCCGAAAAGGCGATGGTCCTCGACGTGGGCTGCGGCACGGGCTACCCATCCACCGAGATCCTCAAGCAGATGGAGGCGGGGCGGATCATCGCCATCGAGCCCATCGGCGCGCTGCTCGACGTCGCCCGCAAGAAGGTCGGCGAGCTGTCGGGCAAGCAGATCTTCTTTCGTAGCGAGTCGCCGCGGTCGAAGCTCGCGTTCGCCGACGAGGTCTACGATCTGGTGATCTCCAACCTCGGCCTGCTCGACCACGACGATCCGCCGCGCGCGCTCAAGGAGTTCCGCCGGGTGACCAAGCCCGGTGGCCGCGTGGCGGTGACCCTGCCGCTGGCTGGCACCTACCACCAGCTCTACGATATCTACCGCGAGGTGCTGACCAAGGGCGACCAGCACGAGGTGCTCGAGCGGCTCGAGGCCCACATCGGCAAGCTACCCGAGCCCGACGTGGCGGCGAGCTGGATGGAGGACGCGGGCCTGAGCGAGGTGGAGCTCGAGGTCGAGGAGTTTTCGCTGCTGTTCAAGAGCAGCCGCGAGTTCTTCTTCGCCCCGGTGATCGAGTACGGGCCGCTGGCGGCCTGGAAGGAGATCGCGGGCAAGGGCCAGGCGATGCAAGAGATCTTCTGGCAGATCAAAGAGAGCATCGACGCCTACTTCCACGAGCGAGCCTTCGAGATCACGGTCAAGGCCGGCTGCCTCCGAGGCGTCCGCGAACAGGCCGCGCCCGCTGCCGACGTCGTCGTCGCCGCGGACGACCAGGACAAGCCCCGCAGCGGAGAGGTCCGCACGCCTCACGGCGAGCAGGAGACCGGCGAAGCACCGATGATCCGGGACGACTTCCGCCTCGACGAGGACGAGGAGCTTCCGGACTGACGCCCTCGCTTCGCTCGGCATGCTAAAATTTGATCATCGGCGGCGGGGCAGGGAGAGGCCGCGCGGACCGTCCGTAAAACGAGGCGGAAGGGGACTCTCGTGACAGGCAGCCTGAAGAAGAAAAAATGGCTAGGGATCTTCCTGCTGTTGGTGGCGGTGCTGGTCTACCTCTGGTACACGGGGAGGCTCGACACAGAGGCCGATCCCGAGCGCGCCGGGGCCGTGGCCTATGCCACAGGGATCGACAGCACCACCGTCAGCGACCGGCTGCTGGTCGATCTGCGCGACGACGCCTCGGACGACGAGGTCCGATCGCTCGAGCGCCGGTACGGGCTCAAGCTGCGGCTCAACAGCCGCCACTCGCTGGCCGAGCGCCTCTATCGCTCATTGGTCAAGCGTCCGCGCTTGGCCGAG
>JAUVBO010000556.1 GCA_030591195.1 Pseudomonadota bacterium | reverse complement strand
TGTCACTTTAGCGGGTGGGACGATTCATACCCCCCGCCAAAGTTACACTCATCGTCGCGTTTCTCGTGTGGATGCGTCATCTCCCCGCCTAAAGTGACACCCTGACGCTCTGCCGGGCACCAGAGTGTCACTTAAGCGGGTGAGACGATTCATACCCCCCGCCAAAGTGACACCTCGACGATCACCCAGGCGAAGTTTCGAGTCGACAGAGCGGAGCGAGGACATCAACAGCGCAGATCACGCAACGCTCAACTTTTCAACGTAGAAACGTGACCAATGGGGCGCTTCGCAAGCTCCCCCTCGCCGGGAAAAACGTCGCTTTTCCGGCTTCACCCCCACAACGGTCGCGCGTTCGCGCTCCTGGTGGTCCAAGAGCTTCCCTGCGAGATCGGGGCCCGCCGAAGACCCTTGGTGCGGGGGTTGTCGGCGGACGCTTAGCTGAGGATGCGGACCAGGTCGCGGTAGGTGATCACCACCAGCAGGCCGAGCAGCACGACGAAGCCGACCGTGTGGACCATGTTCTCGATCCGCTGGTTGACCGGCTTGCGGGTGATCATCGAGGCGACGATGAAGACCAGCCGTCCGCCGTCGAGGGCCGGCAGGGGTAGCAGGTTGAACAGGCCGAGGTACACGTTGAGCATCGCGAGGAAGAGCAGCGCGGTGCCGAGGTTGGTCTCGAAGCTCATCTTCAGCTGGCGGACGATCTCCACCGGGCCGCCGACATTCTTGGCGCTGACCTTGCCCGAGACCAGCCGCTTGAGGCCGCTGAGGATCTTGGCCGACTCGGCGAAAGGGTAGACCAGGGCCGCGCTGAGAGCCGCCCCGGCGGGCAGCGGGTGAAACTTGATCTGGCTGCCGAAGATGATGCCGATCTGGTAGCCGCCGTCGACCTCCTTCGGCGCGATGGTCAGCTTCACGGGTTTTCCAACGCGCGCGACCTCGACCTGCATCGGCTTGCCGAGGCTGGCAGCGATCGCGGCCTGCACCGCCTCCACCGTGAGTACCGGGCGCTGGTTGATCTTGACGATCCGGTCGCCCGCGCGCATCCCGGCCTGGGCCGCGGGCTTGCCGGCGACCACGTCGTTGATCGAGAGGATCCACCGGGGTGCGCCCCAGACGAGCATCACCAGCACGACCAGCACGATGGCGAAGAGGTAGTTCACCGCCGGGCCGGCGAAGACGGTGGCAAACTGCCCCAGGCGAGACTTGTTCTGGTACGAGCCCGGGTCGTCGTCCGGCAGGTCGTCGTTGGGGTTCATCCCGGCGATCTGCACGTAGCCGCCAAGGGGCACCGCCGAGAGCTGGTAGGTGGTGCGCGCGCCGCGCCAGCGCAGCAGCGGCGGGCCGAAGAAGATGCTGAACTTGTCGACCCGCATGCCAAAGGCGCGAGCCACCCACATATGGCCCGCCTCGTGGACCAGGATCAGGACGGCGAGGCCGGTGATCGCCAGGGCTATCGACACGCAGGGAGTATACCCTCGGGTCAGGCCACGCACTACCACGCCTTGACCCCCGCCGCGCCGGACATTACTTTTCGCTGGTGACGAACTCTCCCGAAGGTGCGCTGATGCCCGCGAATTTCCTGGTCCTTGCCCGTCTTCGCTTTGCGCTGCCGCTGGTGGCGCTGCTTGCTGCCTGCGGCGGCTCGGGCAGCTACGAGCTGACCTGGACCCTCGGCTGCGACCGGCTCGGCGAGCCGGCCTGCGTGATCACCCGGGTTCGCCAGTGCTCGGCGGTGGGGGTCGACACGGTGGCGGTGGCGGCCCGGCTCGAGGGGGCGAGCGACGAGACCGGTATGTCCTTCGCCTGCTTTTCCGGCGACGGGCCGGTGGGTCGCGGGCCAGGGCTCGCGGGCGGAAAGACCGAGCTCGAGGTCACCGGGCTCAGCGCCGGCGGGCAGACTGTCAGCGGGCCGGTGACGGTGACGGTGACGATCCCGGACGACGGCCAGGTGCCGGTGCGGGTCGATCTGCCGCTACCCGTGGCCTGCCGCGACGGCGCTGACAACGACGGCGACGGGCTCGTCGACCAGCTTGATCCCGGGTGTGGCAGCGAGGACGACGAGGACGAGGCAGAATAACAGGATGCCGATGGGCCGCAGGACAGTCGTGGTCGGGCCGGACACCAAGATGGTGCGCACCGGCGGGCGCCCCTCGCGGACGGTGATCATCCTGCTGTCGGTTCACGTCGGCCTCTTCATCCTCTACGCCTTCGCCGACGGGCCGAAGTGGGTCCAGCAGCACCTGATGCTCAGCGCCGGTCAGGCCCTGGGGTTGTTCGAGCTCTGGCAGCCGTTGACGGCGTCGTGGTTGCACCTGCACACCCATACCCTGCTGATCAACATGCTCGCGCTGTGGTTCTTCGGGCCGCCGCTGGAGCGCTGGTGGGGCACCCGCCGCTTCGTCGTCTTCTGGATCGTCACCGGGCTGGTCGGGATGGTGGCGACGATGCTGGTCGGGATGGGCTGGCCCACGGCGGTGACCGGCGGCGCCACCGGCGCGGCCGCGGCGCTGATGGTCGCCTTCGCGCTGCTTTTTCCCGAGCACATGGTCTACTGCTACGGCGTCTGGCCGCTCAAGGCCCGCTGGCTCGGCCTGCTGCTGCTGCTCTTCGTGCTGGTGGGCGCTGCCGTGGGCGGCGAGTGGCTGCAGCTGCCACTGCAGCTCGGCGGCGGCCTCGGCGCGCTGTTGTTCATCTACAACCCGCGCCGGATGGTCGGCGAGGCGCGGGTGCGGCGCGCCAAGCGCAAGTTCAAGGTGATCGAGGGCGGCAAGAAGGATGACGGCCCGACCTATCTCAACTGACGGGGAGCTGGCGGCGCCTTACCGTCAGCTGGCGGCGCGTTCGGCGGTCCGGAGGTAGCTCCCGTAGCGGATCTCGAGCGGGATGCCGGTGAAGCTCAGGCCGTAGCCCACCTCGTCTCTGCGGGTCACCTTGCAGGTGAAGATGTATTGGGTCTCGCCCGGGTTGCCGAAGGTCGCCCGCACCTGGGCGCCTGGCTCGAGCTCGGCAGGACAGGCGAGCAACATTCCGCCGCCAGAGACGTTGAGCGCCGTGCCTCTGACCAGGCGTCTTCCCGCCTTGAGCAAGACCGGCAGCATCGAGGCCTGTCTCCGGTGGCTTCGACGTTGCTCCGCGTCCCGGTGCTCGAGCAAAGACTGCAGGCTACCGAGCCGCTGGGACTCGTTGCTCGGCAGCGTGACGCCAGAGGTCTTTCGACCGCGGAGGTAGGCGTACTGGTAGAAAACCTTGATGAAATTCATCTTGAGTAGGCTCGAGGATGCACTGTCGAACATCGCGCTCTCCAAAAAGACTGATCGATGGTCGTGGAATAAGCAGGTCGCGTGCCATCCAGTAACCTCCTGGAAACAGCGAGATCCGTCGGCCAGGAGCAACTCTTGCCACAGCAAATGGGTAACTTTGTCAACACAGACCTACAGTCCTGTGACCATCTGGCACTCGCGACGGTGTATGTTTTTGTATGCAAATCAATGGACTTAGCTTCCGACCTCGATCGAGTCGGACCCCGGCGAAGCGCTCGAAGCTGTGGAAAAGATATTAACGATCGCGAGCGCTAGTAGCCGATGGCGAGCCCGGCGCCGACGCTGAAGTCGCTCTCGGCCTGGTAGCGACCATCCTCGCCAACCCGCCACGACCGGGTGTAGACCACGGTCAACGCCAGCGGTCCGTAGACCTTGGCCCGGGCGTAGGCGATCAGCAGTGCACCGTCGAGATCGAAGGCCCCGTCGAGGCTGTCGAAGCCCCGTCGGCTGTAGTAGGCGCCGACCTGGGCGAACGGGAACTTCGGCAGGTGCAAGCCGAGGGTCAGCGCGGCGTTGTTCGGGCCCTGATAGTCCTCGTAGGTGCCACCGATCTGCACCCAGCCAGCGAAGTCGAAGTACAGCTCGCCGAGCCAGCCGTGGGTGCCGCTGTTGGCCTGGCGGAGCCAGCCGAGCTTGGTCAGGGGTTTCTGGTCCGCGGTGTCCTGGATCGCCCCCGCGTCGTATTGCAC
>JAUVBO010000383.1 GCA_030591195.1 Pseudomonadota bacterium | reverse complement strand
CGGCTCGCCCATCCCCATGAAGACGAGGTTGCTCGCCGGTCCGGGACCCTCCGGCTCGCCGTCGGCACCGACGAGCTGATCCAGCTGCTCGCGTGCCCGGTAGACCTGATCGACGATCTCGCCTGGGGTCAGATCCCGGACGAAGCCCATCGTCGCGGTGGCGCAGAAGCGGCACCCGAACCGGCAGCCGATCTGACTGCTCAGGCACTGTGTCACCCGGCCTTCGTGCGGGATCAGCACCGTCTCGACCAGCGCGCCATCGCTGCAGGCGAGGCGCAGCTTGCGCGTGCCGTCGGCCGACGTCTGCACCTTGTCCACCGCGAGTGGGGTGAGGTCCACGACCTCAGCGAAGCGCGCGCGCAGCGCCTTTGAGATGTTCGTCATCGACGCGGTGGAGGTCGCACCACGGCCGTGGACCCACGAAAACACCTGCTCAGCCCGGTACTGCGGCAGGCCGAGCTGGTGAACAAGGTCTCGCACCTGCGAGCGGGTCAGGCTGCGAAGGTCGACCCGCATCAGCCTCGACTCCGGCGTCCGTAGAGGGGACGAGCCCCTACTCAAAATGCTTGGCGTTGGCCTCGATCGACGCCTTGTGCTCCTCGGGCACCGAGTCGTCGGCGAAGATCGCCGTGGCCGGGCACTCGGGCTCGCAGGCGCCGCAGTCGATGCACTCGTCGGGGTTGATGAAGTACTGGTCGTCGCCTTCGAGGATACAAACGACTGGGCAGACATCGACGCAGATGCCGTCCTTGGTGCACTCGGGCGTGATGATGTAGGCCATCTTTCTCTCCTGCTCGAACGGGAATAAGAAACTCTTCGCCGCCGCTGCTGCCACTGACCCCATACCCGGCGGGGGCGCCGACGCGCCGACCCGCGGGTGGATATTAACCACAAAACCCAGCCCACGGGATCGACAAAAAGACGCTCGACTGATGGCGCCAGCCCCTCCTTGTCGTAAGGGGCACGGAGCCCCTCCTCACTGTAACAACGCGACCTCGGACTCGAGCAGGGTGTACAGCGCGCGCATGACCTCGGGTCGCGAGCCGAGGGCCACGCAACCTGCCACGAGCACTTCTGGGGACCGGGGCTGGCCCAAGGCGTTGTAGACCCCACGGAGCCTCGGGTCGTGGGGGAAGTCCTCGATCAGCGCCGGCGGTGCCGGGTTGGCGCCGATCGGCCGGCCCGCCAGCGGCCTGAAGTACGCCTCGAGGGTTTCGGCCCTGATCGCCTCGGTCCCCTGCCAGATGAAGGACAGCGGGCCGAGCCCGGTGGGGAAGGCCTCGTGGGAGCAGTCCCGGCCGCGGAAGAAGGCGAAGTCGCCCTCGGTCCAGTCGAAGCTCTCGGTCACGCTTTTCTGCACGAAGGAGGTGACGAAGCGCGAGACCTGAAGCGGCGTGACCAGCCCCTCCGCCAGCAGCGCGGCGACCGCGCCGCGATGGCGCTGGGACTTGAGCGCCCGCTCGACCCGTGACCGGTCGACCTCGCCGACGGCGAGCAGGTGAGCCACCAGCGACTCCTCGCTCCGGTCGGCCGCCACCAGATGAGGCACGCCCTGCTGCAGGTGCACCTCGCAGGTCCGAACGCTCTGCGCCGCGGGGACGACGCCGGTCGCGCGACGCAGGCCACTGATCCACTCGAGGTGCTCGGCATGGTCGTCGCCGAGCAGCTCCGGTCCGGAGAGGGTCAGCAGCCCGGTCTCCTTGACCACCGCGAAGCGAAAGATGACCTTGAGCACCGTACGGTTCGAGAGCCGCCCGGCAAAGTCGGGATCGGACCCGCCGGGGGAGGCGTGCGCGGCCTCAGCCTCGGCCGCCGTCTCGCTGGCCGTGGTCAGCTGGGCCTGGAACATCGGCTGCTCGCCGACCAGCGATGGCGCGCTCGACTCGCGCAGGTTGATCGACTGGTCCGTCTCGGGGAAGAAGACCTCCTCTTCGTCACAGGAGCTAAGGTCGAGCTCCTCGCCGGCGCCTTCGAAGCCTGGCGCCGCCCCCACTGGCGAGGTGGTCTGCAGCTGGTCGTCGGCCGAGAGATCGAGCCCCGACAGCTCGGGCCACGAGGCGAACGAACCATGACCGCTCACCGCGGCGCCCTCGAGCGGCTCTTGATGCTGCGGCAGCCGCGGATCCGGCCGCCCCGCCTCGGCCTCGAGGTCGAGGTTGACCACCGAGCGTGAATCCGGCTCCCTACCGAGGCTCACGAGCTCCGCCGCGGCGGGCATCCGCGGCCCGGCGGACGCCCGCGGCCCGACGCTCGACTCCACCGCCAAGCGCTCACCGGAGACCTCGACCAGGTGAGGGGCGACGTGCTGGCCGATGAAGGTCGCCAGGGTCTCGGTGGTCACGCGCTGCGACTCCTGGAAGAGGCAGTCCATGATCGCGTCGTGGAACTCGCGGGCCGTAGGGTAGCGGTCGTCCGGCTCGCGCTGAAGCGCCTGGCGGACGATGGCAACGGCCGTCGCGGGAAACGCTTCCTCGTGCTGCTCGAGCACGTCGAGCCGCACATTGAGCACACGGTCGAGGGTCTCGAAGTCGCTGCGGCCGAGGAACAGCCGCCGGCCGAGCAGCAACTCGGCGAGCACGATGCCGGCGGCGAAGATGTCCGAGCGCTGGTCCACCGCGAGCCCGGCGACCTGCTCGGGTGACATGTAGCCGTACTTGCCCTTGAGCACGCCGGCCTGGGTCTTCGACTCCTGCTGTACCAGCGCGATGCCGAAGTCGCCGATCTTCACGTCGCCGCGGTAGGAGATGAGGATATTCGAGGGCGAGACGTCGCGGTGGACCACGCCCAGGAGCTGGTCGTCGGGACCCACCGCCCGGTGGGCGTAGTCCAGCCCCTTGAGGAACTCGCCCACCACCAGCAGCGCGAGCACCGCCGGGAGCCGTTGCTTGCGCTTGGCCAGCGTCCGCCAGAGCTGACGGCCGTCGATGCCGTTGACGTGCTCCATGGCGATGAAGTACTGCCCGCCGAGCTCGCCGAGCTCGTAGACCTGGACGATGTTCGGGTGCTCGAGGTGGCAGACCAGCTTCGCCTCGGTGACGAACATCCGCAGGAACTCGGTGTCGGCGGCGAACTGGGGCAGGATGCGCTTGATCACCACCTGCTTCTCGAAGCCCATCGCGCCGACGATCTTCGCGATGAAGATCTCCGCCATCCCGCCGATCGCGATCCGTTCGACGAGCTGATATCGGCCGAAGTTGCTGGCTTCAGGGTTGGTCATCTGCCTCGAGGCGCGCCTCCGACGCCTGTCCCGAAGACAGAGGATATCACAATCGAATCAAGATCCTCGCCAGTCATCCCGAGCAAATTTACTCGCCGAGCGGGCGCGAGAGGAAGTCGGGGCGAGGCCGACGCAACCATCAGAGGACGCCGACTTGACGCAAGATCTCCTCGAGGTCCGCCCGGACCGGACCGGTCTCCATCTCGTAGTGCTGGCGGAGGATCGGGAAGAGCTCGAGGTTCTGGAACTGGATCAGCAGCTGCTTGGCGTCGCTGCGCAAGGGCTCGCCCTCGTAGCGCAGCACCTCGAGCAGGAAGTCGCCGGCCTGGATCTGGGGGATCATCCCGATCGAGCGCAGCGCCGTGCGCCGAACCCAGCCGTCCTCGATCTCGCGGAAGATCCGCACCAACGGGTCGAAGGCGTGGTTGAAGTAGAGCCGGCCAAGGGACTCCACGGCTGCTTGACGCACGCCCACGTCGGGTGAGGCGAGCCCGCGGGTCAGCACCACGAATGAGCGCTTGAAGAACAGGTACTGCACCGCGCGCATCACCCCGCGCTGGACGCCCGGATCGCCGCTCTCCTGCAGCGCCTCGAGCGCGCTGAGCACGGTGTAGATCTGCAGGTCCCCCAGTCGCTCGGCGATGTAGGCCAGACCCTCGGCGCTGCCGGAGGCCCCCTCGAGGATCTGGAGCAGCAGGTTGAGCGCCCGCCGCCGCACCACATCTGGGTAGCGCGTGTCACCCACCACCGCGGCGCAGATCGCCGCCGGATCACCGGCGTGCTCCCACTCGACGAGGTCCATGTACCAGATGTCGGGGTAGGCGTGGGGTTGGCGCAGGTACTCGGGGAAGGAGGGCGCGTCGTTGCCCCCTGGCACCGCGCCCTCGTACCGCTCGGCTATCCGCGCATATCGCTTCTGGGTCCGCCGCGAGAGGGCGAGGCGCGAGAGCCGCCGGTAGCACTCGCCCACGCCGTGGTAGTCGCCGATGCCGTTGAAGCACTCCACGGCGGCCAGGCAGTTGTTCTCGGCCATCACCGGGGGGCCGCTCTCGCGCTCGATCTTCTCCGCTGCCTTGAGCCAGGTCTCAGCCGCAGTCCGCATGTAGTGGCGGTCGTAGATCATCCCGCTGCGGAGGCAGAAGTCCGCCGCGCCGCGGTAGAGCGTGGCCGCGGCGTGAAACTCCTCGCGGCCGAGCGCCTCGCGGAGGAAGTCCTCGTAGTACTGCAACACGTAGTACTTGAGGTGATCCTCCTTGAGGATCCGGATGCAGTTGATGAAGCCCTCGGCGAGGTTCTCGAAGGCGCCGCTGCGGCGCCCAAGCTCGAGCAGGATCTGATAGCAGTCGAAGGCTCGCTCGCGCTGCCCGGCGGTCTCGAAGGCGTCGGCCGCCTCCTCGAGCAGCCGCTGGGCAGTGACCAGGTGGCCCATCCCCGCCTCGTCGCCGGCTCGGAGGCAGCAGGTCCCGAGGTTGAAGTAGACCAGCGCTGACTCGTAGGTGCGCGACCGCAGCCGCTCGTCGGCGCAGAGCCGCTCCCAGCACCCCCCCGCGCTCCGGTAGTGCTCCAGGCCATCGCGACCCTCGGCCGGCAGGGGCACGCCGCAGCCGACGCAGAGCGGCAGGGCCCCCTGACGTAGCTCGTT
>JAUVBO010001004.1 GCA_030591195.1 Pseudomonadota bacterium | reverse complement strand
GCTCGCCGTCGTCATCCCAGTCGATAGCCGTGCCACCGCCGGGCAACGGACCGGCGGCGGTCAGGCCCCGCAGCCCGCCCTCGGCATCGACGATCACCTCGAGCCGCTCGAGCCGCTCGAGCAGCGCCGCTTCGCTGCCGGAGCTCGGCGTCAACACCAGGCGAGCAGCGGTCTGCGGCGGCGGCCCCTCGTCCCCACAGGCGGACACGAGCAGCGCTAGCAACGCGAGCGGCGCGACCAGCGCGAAGCGAATGGACGCGGTGCGGAGGCGAGGGGCAGACGTCATCGTGGTCACTCGATCGTGGTCACTCGATCGTGGTCACTCGATCGTGGTTACTTGGTCGGGTCTACCACCCGACCCACGAACAGGATACTGCCGGTTGGGATGTCGCGGATGGCGAAAATGAACGGCCGGTCGACCGTCAGGTCGATCGTCTCGACCGGACCCGCGCTACCGACCATCACCACGGCCGTGGCCGCCGCTGCCTCCGTGCCCTTCTCGTCGACCTCGACGAAGCTCTGGTGGATCACGTCGGAGATCCACAGTGGCTCGATGCCGCCATTGATGCCGCTGAAGTCGGCCCGCGCACCGCTGAAAGCGTCGGTCATGCCGAGCGCCTTCAGCTGCTCCTTGAGCCTGAACTTTGACTCGACCTTCCACTTGGGGAGGGTCAGCGAGACGTGCTTGTGCGTCATCGCGCCCACCGCCGCGTCGAACAGGCGCGCGTCGAGCTTGGCCTCGACCGCCTCGAACTGCCCGGCGTCGGGCACGATCACCACCATCGACAGCTCCTCGCCGTCGTAGGGCAGCTCCACCGCTTGCCAGCCAGCGTCGCTGGCGTAGCGGTAGTCGGTGACCTGGCTCATCCGTGGCACGGTCAACCGGCTACCGTCGAGGCGGGAAAAGGCCCCATCGGCGCTGCGGTCCTCGGAAAAGACCTCGCTCCAGGCAGCGTTGAAGTAGATCGCGTTGGTCAGCACCATGCGCGTGGCGCTGGTGACCGATCCCGCGGGCAAGAGCTCCTTGATCCGGTTCTCGGTCTCCTGCTCGACCCAGGCGTTGATCGTCTGGCGCGAGGCATCCGGCTGGTCATTGAACTCGAGCACGCGGACCCCGGCGCCATAGCTCTGACCGAGGGTGTCGAGGAACGACTGGGTCACGGGATAGCCCCGCTGGGCCCACAGGGCGTTGACCAGGTTGAGGCGGAAGCCCTGGCCGTCCTTGCCGGCGGCCCCAGCGCCGCGGCTATTGAGCGCCAGGTCGAGGGCGTTGAACGCCGGGTGCAAGCTCGCCGGGTCGAGGGTGAAATGCATGCTGGAGGCCATCTGCGCCGCGGTGTTGGCCTTGGCCCCGGCGTAGACCATCGCCAGGGCCTGGGACACGCTCGCTGGCGAGCAGAACAGGTTGTCCGACTCGCGGCCCTTCAGCAGCTGATGGTAGAGATCGAAGGCGAAGGCGTTGTTGCCGGCCACCAACGCCTGCTCGTCGCCAGCGGGAACCGCCGGCGAGGTGTTGCGGCTCAGCTCGGAGCGCAGCACCGAGCTCTCGTCGTCGGGCTGCTGGGGATCCGGGGTGATCGGATCGGTCGGGGCGTTGGGGTCGGGCGTGTCGACCGGGTCGTCGGATCCGCAAGCGCCGAGCAGCAGGGCGCCGACGATGAGCATCGAGAGGATGGTGGCGGTCGGTGGTCCGGGTCTACGGGGTCTCATGCCTAAGCTCCTTGTTTGAGTGTCATGCAGCGTTGTGTTGGTGGAACTGCACGCCGCATGCCAGCCACCTCGCTACAAAATACATCCATGATTTCCCCGAGCTGCCAGAATGGGCCTGGGCTGGCGACACACCCGCCGGCCGCCCGTGGCACAGACCGTCCGCCAGATGTGACGCTCGACGACCGTGGCGGTCGCCTACCCGGATCGCCACCGCTCGGGTTATAAGGACAGCCATGTCCGGCCGAGGCGAGACACTGCCCACCGAGGTGATCCGGCGTACCGACGAGGGCGAGCAGCTGCTGATGCAGGCGGCGGCGCTGCAGGTGACCGCCGGCCCCGACCGCGGCAAGCACTGCGTTCTGCGCCAGGGCTTGGCCACGGTGGGGACCGCCGCGGACAACGATCTGGTGCTGACCGACCAGGCCGTCTCCCAGCGCCAGCTCGAGCTGGCGACCGCCGGCGACGGGTTCGTGCTGTGCGACCTCGGCAGCACCAACGGCACCTTGGTCGGCAAGCTACGGATCGAGCGCGTGGTGCTTTCAGGGCCGACGGTGATCGAGGTCGGCCGCACGCGGATCAAGTTCACGCCCCGGCCGGAGCAGGAACGCTACCCGCTCAGCCCGCACCACCGCTTCGGCGCCCTGCACGGCCAGAGCCCGCTGATGCGCCTCTGCTTCGCCCTGCTCGAGCGCGCCGCGCAGACCGATGCCACCGTGTTGATCGGGGGCGAGTCGGGCACGGGCAAGGAACTGGCCGCCCGCGCGCTGCACGAGGCGTCGCCCCGGGCCGACGGGCCCTTCGTCGTCTTCGACTGCGGCGCGGT
>JAUVBO010000476.1 GCA_030591195.1 Pseudomonadota bacterium | reverse complement strand
GGGAGAGGTCTGGCCCGATAGCATCAGCGGGGGCCGGCGCTCGTCGCTGCTGCGCTGGATCGCGGCGGGGGCGCTGTTCGGCTGTCTCACCGTCGGCGCGGTGCTGCTCTACGCCCACTTCGCCGCGGTCTCTGCACCACCGGCCCTGGCACCAGCAGCCGCAGCTGGCGCCGACCGTAGCGGTGGGCCGAGCAGCGCGGACGCCGCCGACCAGGCCGCGGCGGCCCGGCTGACCGCCACCGACGCTGGTGGGGCAACAGCCGAAGCGGGCGAGCCAACGCCGGCCACCGACCCTCTCGAGGGCCAGGCCGCCGACCAGACCGCCGTGGCCAAGGCGCGAGCCAGCCGCAGGCGGCGGAGCCGCAGACGCCGGTCGGCACGCCGCGCCCGAGCCAAGCGCCCGGGCGCCAAGACGGCGGCCAAGACCCCTCCGACCAAGGCCGCCGACACGGACCCGGCAAAGCCCCCGCCGAAGAAGGTCCCCAAGAAGGTCGGCGCCGGCACGCTGGACTTCTAGGCCCCCAAGGGGTGAGCCGGATCACGCGGCCGCGCCGGGCGAGGCCGGCCGATGTCGCCAGCTTCCGGCGGTTCGTGGTAATAACGGGTCGATGCTTGCCCGTACGCCGTCTGGGCTTCGCGCCCTGCTCGCCCTGCTCGCCCTGTTGCTCGTGCTGCCCGCGGCACCATCACCGGCGTGGGCGGCCGACCGCCCGTCGGCCAGGGCCCTGCGCAAGGCCAAGCGCAAGTTCTCCCGGGCCGAGGTCCAGTACCGCGTCGGCAACTTCACCCAGGCGCTCGCGCTCTACAAGGAGGCCCTGCGCCTCGCCCGGCGGCCGAGCATCGTCTTCAACATCGCCCAGTGCTACCGCTTCCTCGAGCAACCGAAGCGGGCGATCTTCTTCTACGAGCTCTACCTGTCGGAGTGGAAGCGGACCCACCGTCACGACCCGCCGCCCAACCTCGAGGAGGTCCACGCGCACCTGGACAAGCTGCGCCAGCAAGCGGCCCGGCCGAGGAAGGGAGCGCTGCGACTCGAGGGCGTGCCGCCCGGCGCCACGGTGCTGATCGACGGGATGATCGTCGGCAAGGGGCCGCTGCGGGCCGAGCTCAAACTCGAGCCGGGCGAGCGCGAGCTGCGGGTCGAGGCCCGAGGCTACCTGCCTGCCGTGCGCACGGTGGCGATCGAGGCCGGCGAGACCGCCACCGAGACGATCCGCCTCGTGGCAGCGAGGCGCCAGCGCAGCACCGCCTGGCTCGTCACCGGCATCTCCGGCGCCGCGCTGGCGGTGGGCGCCGAGGTCACCGCGCTGGTCTTCACCAAGGAGACCAACGAGGAGATCACTGGCTCGGACGGCTTCAAGCGCTATCGCAACCTGGCGATCGCCAGCCACATCGCCGCCGGCACCCTCGCGGTCGTTTCCGGCGTCGGTTTCTACCTCTGGTACCGCAGCGGGAAGCCCCATGCCAAGCTAAGGGATACGGCCGCCGTCCCAGCGCTGGGGATCGTCCCCCTGGCTGGCGGGGCGTTGATCAGCGGCAGGGGACGATTCTGAGATGAGCCACGACAAGAGCCGCCGCTGGTTGATCGGACGTCGGCCGAGCGCGCGCCGGCCGGCGCTCGCGGCCGGCCTCACCGGGCTGGGCCTCACCGGGCTGGGCCTGGTCTTGGTCCTGGGCCCCGGACTCGGCAGCGGGTGCCTCACCGGGCGCGCGCCGGACGACGGCGCCATCGCTGACGCAGCAGCCGCCGACGCCGGCGGCTGCCCTGAGCCCTGCGTCTCCGGCGAGGGCCAGTGCGTGCAGGACTTCATCCGCTTCTGCATCCGGGACCCCCAGGGCTGTAACCGCTGGTCCGCCCCCCAGCCCTGTCCGCCGGCCAAGCCGTTCTGCAGCAACGCCCGCTGCGAGGCGGTCTGCGACGACGAGTGCAACGAGCAGGGCAAGCGACGCTGCGTCACGGCGGGCTATCAGATCTGCGGCCAGCACGACTCGGACAAGTGCCTCGAGTGGGGCGTGGTGCTCGCCTGCTCCGCCGCCGAGCTCTGCTGGCCGGCCACCGGCGAGTGCCTGCCCGACTGCAACGGCAAGCCGTGTAGTTGCCAGGGCGACGAGACCCAACCCTGCGCGAACGTCGGCACCTGCCAGGGTGGCATCCGCCACTGTGTCGATGGCTTCTTCGGCCCGTGTGAGTGGCAGGTCGGCCCGAAGGCCGAGGTCTGCGACGGCAAGGACAACGACTGCAACGGCGTCGACGACGACGGCCTGGTGCCCGAGCCGTGCGCCCTGCAGGCGGGGGTCTGCAAGGACGCGGTCAAGTCCTGTGGCGGCCCGGCAGGCTGGCAGCCCTGCGACAGCAGCGTCTACCAGGCCCAGGCGACGAGCAAGGACGCGAGCTACGAGGAAACCGAGACGACCTGCGACGGCGACGACAACGACTGCAACGGCGAGACCGACGAGCCAGCGGCCTGCTGCCAGCCGGACTGCAGCGGCAAGGCCTGCGGCGCCGACGACGGCTGCGGCTTCGCCTGCAAGGACGGCAGCTGCGCCGCCAACGATCAGTGCATCGAGGGCCAGTGCCAGTGCGTGCCCGACTGCGTCCACAAGGACTGCGGCGCCGACGACGGCTGCGGCACCAAGTGCAACGGCCCCTGCCCGGACAACGCCACCTGCCAGGCGGGCGCGTGCGTCTGCGACTACCTCGGCTGCGGCCAGACCTGCTGCGCCCAGGGCCTCGCCTGCAGCGCCAGCGGAGACGCCTGCTGCACCCCCGACTGCACCGACCGCGCCTGCGGCCTCGATCCGGTCTGCGGCGCCTCCTGCGGCGGCTGCGACCCGGCCGAGGCCTGCGTCGCCGACGGCAAGTGCGCGGCCTGGACCAAGCCCTACCAGGACCCCACCGCCACGCCCCTGCACGACATCTGGGGCCTCGGCACCTCGGCGGCGGCCAAGCTCTGGGCCGTGGGCCACGCCGGGGTGGTGGTCCACCACGACGGCACCAGCTGGGCGTCGATCGCCGGCGCGCCCCAGGTCGGCCTGCGCGGGGTCTGGGCCGGCGGGGCGCCCTCGACCCTCGTCTGGGTGGTTGGCGACGCCGCCACCATCATCAGCTACGACGGCGTGGGCTGGACCACCGTGGCCGCCCCGGGGGGGGTCGCCAGGGACCTCTTCGCCGTCTGGGGCGCGGGCGGCACGGTACGCTTCGCCGTCGGCGCCGTCGGGACCTTGCTCGCCCACGACGAGCTGGCCGACCCGCCCTGGAGCGTGGTCGATCCGGGAGTCTCGTCGGCCCTCAACGATGTCTGGGGCAGCTCGGAGACCGACGTCTGGGTCGTGGGCGCCGGCGGGACGATCCTGCGCTACGACGGTGCCTGGGCGTCGGTGGTCGGCCCCGGGACGCAGGACCTCTTCGGTATCTGGGGCAGCGGTCCGAGCGACGTCTGGGCGGTGGGTGCCGCCGGGACGATGATCCACTTCGACGGCACCGGCAGCTGGTCGCTGGTCGGCAACATCCCGACCGCCGAGGACCTGCTCGCCGTCTGGGGCAACGGTCCGGACGACGTCTGGGCGGTGGGCGCCGCCGGGACGATGATCCACTTCGACGGCACCGAGTGGCTGCAGCTCACGCCACCGGCGACCGACCCGATCAACGCCATCTGGACCGCCTCGGCCGTCGACGCCTGGGCCGTCACTGGTGCTGGACAGGTGCTCCAGCTCGCCGCCCCCTGATCCCTCGTGAGTCCTCGGTGCAGACGATGAAGGCGACCGAGCCAGAGCGCGGATGAGCGGCCCGTGAGCCGCTGCTTCGTTCCTGGGCCACGGGTGCGGCGCGAGGGCGCGCCGACGGGCCCCCTCGCCGGGCTGACGTTCGCTGCCAAGGACCTGTTCGACGTCGCCGGCGAGGTCACCGGCGCGGGCAACCCATGCTGGACGCGGACCCACCCGCCCGCCGCGTCCACTGCACCAGCGATCCAGCGGCTGCTCGACGCGGGCGCGACCCTCGTGGGCAAGGCGATCTGCGACGAGCTGGCCTTCTCGCTCAATGGCCGGAACATCCACTACGGGACCCCCCCAAACGGCGCCGCGCCTGACCGGATCCCCGGCGGCTCGTCGAGCGGCTCGGCCGCGGCGGTCTCCGCCGGGGAGGTGGACTTCGCCCTCGGCACCGACACCGCCGGCTCGGTGCGGGTGCCGGCGAGCTACTGCGGGCTCTGGGGCATTCGCAGCAGTCATCGCCGGCTGTCGCTCGACGGAGTGGTCCCCCTGGCGCCGCGCTTCGACACCGTCGGCTGGTTCGCCCGCGCCGCCGCGCTGCTACGCGGGGTGGGCGAGGTGTTGCTCGACCAGCGAGACCACGG
>JAUVBO010000599.1 GCA_030591195.1 Pseudomonadota bacterium | reverse complement strand
GAAGTCCTCCCAGCCGGTCAGGTTGCCAAAGGCGTGCTGGCCCATCTTGGCCGGGTCGGTCTCGGCCAGGTGGCGGTTGTGGTAGATCATGTCAGTGTCGATGCTGTCCTGATCGACGACCCACGCTCGCCCGGTGAAAGAGGTCGGCCGCTCCTCGGCGAGCGGGGCCCGGATCGACCCCGCGTCGGGTCTCCGTGGTTCCGGCTCGATGCTGCTCAGCAGCACCGTTGGCCGCCGGCGCCGCGGCAGGTCCCGCATCATCGGCACGCTGGTCAGCATCCCGGTCAGCGCCGAGGCCGCGGCGGTCGCGGGGCTGGCCAGGTAGACCTCGCCCAGGCCCTGCTTGCCGGGGAAGTTGCGGTTGCCGGTGCTGACCGTCACCTCGCCGGGACCGTTCTGGCCCACCTGCCCGGCAGCACAGCCCGCGCTGCCGGCGTTGGAAAACAGCGCGCCGGCGGCCTTGAAGATCTCGATCATGCCCTCGGCGAGGGCCGCGCGCCAGACCGTATCGGTCGCTGGCACCACCTTGAGCACCAAGCCGCTGGCCGCCTGGCGGCCACGCAGCACCTCCGCCGCAGCCCTCAGATCCTCGAGCCGGCCGTTGGTACACGACCCGATGAAGACCGAGTGGATCGGCGTGGGTGGCAGATCCGCCACCGGCGCCACGTCCTCCGGGTGTCCCGGCAGCGAGCAGAGCGGCGCGAGGCCGCCGACGTCGATCCGCTCCTCGCGCAGGTACCTCGCCCCACCGTCGGCGTGAACCGGGACGAAGTCGCGGTCCCGGGCGCGCTCGCGGAAGTACCCGACCACCTCGTCCCCCGGTGGGATCAGGGCGATGATCGCCCCCATCTCGGTAGCCATCGAGGCGACCGTGACCCGCCCGGCGAGGCTCAGCCGCTCGATCGCCGGGCCGTAGAGCTCGGCTGCGCAGCCGAGCAGCCCCTTGGCTCCGAGGTGGGCCAGGGCTGCGAGCACCAGATCCTTGGCGGTGGCATCTGGGCCCGGCTCGCCGTCGAAGACGACGCGGACGGTGGGTGGCACCTTGAACCAGACCTTGCCGTGGGCGAACGCCCCGGCAATGTCGGCATCGCCCATGCCCTGCCCGAAGGCGCCGACGGCACCCATGATGTTGGCGTGAGAGTCGGTGCTGACAAACGTCCCCCCGGGCCAGATCAGCCCCTCCTCGATGGCGAGGTGAGTGCCGATGCCGCGGTTGATGTCGTAGACCGTCATCCCGCGGCTGGCAGCGAAGACCCGACAGCGCTGCTGGTTGGCGGCGTACTTCTGATCCGAGCCGGTGGGGTTGCAGTCGAAGGTGAAGTAGGTCCGGGCCGGATCGGCCAGGCCGAGCTCGGCCTGCTCGAGGTTCTTCACCACGTTGGCGCCACCGAAGTCGCGGGCGACCCGGCTGTCGACCTCAAGGTCGACGATCTGGCCGGGGCGCACCGAGCGCTGACCCGAGCGCGCGGCGAGGATCTTCTCGATCATCGTGCTAGCGGGCATCGATTCCCTCATCTGGTTGTTCGTGGTCGAGACCGGGGCTCAGGCCTTGTCGGTGATCAACGTGCCGTTGTTGAGCATCACCAGCGGGTCGAAGGTGGCGAAGTCGGCCTGCTTGACCAGGATCGTCTCCACCCGCTTCGGTCGCCCATCACCCTCCTTGGAGTGACAGGCGATGATGTTGATCACCTCTTCCGGGACGCCGAGGCGGCCGGCCAGGATCGCGCCGCCCACCGGGTGGCGGGCGCAGCGCCCCGAGTGGCTCTTGCGATAGCCGCCCTCGCCGTCGGCCTCGATCTCGAACAGCTTGCCGAGGTCGTGCAGCAGGCCGCCGGCGACGATGAAGTCGAGATCGATCTCGTAGGGCAGCTCGCCGCCGTGGTCGAGCAGGGCCTGGGCCAGACCGATCGACCCTGCAGTGACCGCCTTGGTGTGCTCGACGAAGCCCATCCCGCCGGCATCGGTCAGCAGGGTGAACGGCATCTTCGCCAGCTCGGCGACCGTCTGCCAGCCGCCCTTTTCGCAGCCGGCTACCCAGCAATCGACGGTCTTGCGGCGCAGCTCCGCGTCCTCGATCCGCTCGAGGAACTCGCCGAAGAGCCCCTCGATGTCCTTCGCGCTGATCATCGTTGCCTCCTCAGGTCCTACAGCGCCGCGATCACCGCGTCGGTCATCTGCGTGGACGAGGCCGCGCCCTGGTTCAGTGCCTCGGGCGAGCCGCGGAGCAAGCTCATGTCGTAGGTCTGGACCTGCCCCCCAGCGACAACCTTGCCGATGGCATCCTTGATCCGCCTGGCCGTCTCCTTCTCGCCGATGTGGTCGAGCACCATGCAGGCCGAGAGGATCATCGCGATCGGGTTGACGATCGAGGTCTCGAAGTCGGCGTACTTCGGCGCCGATCCGTGGGTCGGCTCGAAGACAGCGCAGGTCTCGCCGATGTTGGCGCTCGCGGCGAAGCCGAGGCCGCCGACCAGGCCGGCGAAGCCATCGGAGATGATGTCGCCGAACATGTTGCCAGCGACGATCACCCCGTAGTCCTCCGGGTTCTTCGAGAGCCACATTGTCTGGGCGTCGATGTTGGTCTCCCAGAGATCGATGCCCGGGAAGCGCTCACGGGCGTCGCGAGCCACCGCCCGCATCATCCCCGAGGTCTCGCGGATCACGTTCGGCTTCTCGCAGACGGTGACCGACTTGTAGCCGAACTCCTTGGCGTAGCTGAAGGCCGCCTCGACGATCCGCTTGCAGGCGTTGAGCGAGAAGATGCGGGTCGAGATCGCCAGCTCGGCCGAGGGCACATCCTTGAAGTTGGCCATCTTCGGGTGGGTCTCGAGCGCCCGGCGCACCTCGTCGGGTGGGTTGGTCCACTCGACCCCGGCATAGAGCCCCTCGGTGTTCTGCCGGAAGACCGGCACATCGATCTCGGGCTCGATCACCTCGCCGCCCTTGACGCGCTTGATGAAGTTCAGCGGGTTGCCGGCGAAGGAGCGGCAGGGGCGAAGGCAGACGTCGAGGTTGAAGTGCTGCCGCAGGCCGACGATCGGGCTGTAGTAGCGCAAGTCCTTGTCACGCAGCTCGGGCCGAAGCTCGGCCACCGCCGCGTCCTGCGGCTTGGAGGTGATGGCGCCAAACAGGCCACTGTGGTGCTCCTCGAGCAGCTCGATGGTGCGCGCCGGCAGGGGGTTGCCCTCGGTGCACCAGCAGTCCCAGCCGATGTCGGCGTCGACATAGTCCGCCTCGAAGCCAGCCGCCTCGAGCACACGCAGCGACTCGGGCAGCACCGCCTGGCCAATGCCGTCGCCCGGCATCGTCACGATCGTCCGTTTAGCCACTACTTACCTCCGTCGTTCTGGATGTTTACGTCCAAAGTCGCGAGCATCTGCAGCTCGCAAGCAGCCGTGATCTACCACAGAAAACGCGAGGCAATAAACAGGAAACGGGAACTCGACGTACGGCCGAGCGATGGCGCTACTGGCAGGTCATCGGACTGGCGCCACAGGTGGAGACCACCTTGGCGATGAAGCTCGCCTGGATCACCGCCGCGGGCCGGCCGCTGAAGACCACCGTCGCCCGCGCGCGCTCGGCCGGCGGGCTGCCGAATGCCAGCATCTTGACCGCAGACTCACAGAATTCCACGGTCTTTGACGGATCACCTTTTCCCTGGAGCTTGACCTCGATGCCCTCGCTCGCGAGCAGGAGTGATCTACCACAGAAAATGTGGGGGAATAAACAGGTAATGGAACCTGGACGCCGCCCCGGGACGCGCCTGAGCGCCGTGCTACTTGCAGGTCATCGGGTTGGCGCTGCAGGCGGTGACCACCT
>JAUVBO010000736.1 GCA_030591195.1 Pseudomonadota bacterium | reverse complement strand
GCCGGTCGGTGGAGCTGGTGCGGGCGCTGAGCAGCAAGACCTCATCGGCCCCGGGGCGCGAGCAGGTCTACCGGTCGCTGATCGAGCTCCGGCTCAAGGCGCCCGAGCGCTACCGGTTGCTGCGGCGTGCCGCGGCGAAGCGGCCCTCCGTCGCGTTGCGCGCGCTGCTGACCACCGTCGAGCAGGACGATTCGCGCGCCAACCTGATGATCACGATGCTCGCGCAGAAAGAGGGTTCGCGCGCCTCGGTGCAGCGGTCACTGGGGCGAATGTTCCGCGCGGATCGCCCGGCCTATCGCCGATTCCGGGCGGCGGTCGACACCTACCTGACCTCGTTCATGGACACCTCCTACGAGGGGTTTGGACGTAGCGCCCTCTATCGGGCGCTGAAGGCCTATCGCTCGCCTCGCCGGGCTGCTGGGATCACCGGCCTCTACGCCACCGCCCTGGCCCAGATCGGCGTGCTGCGCGGTCTGTTCGCCGCCGTCGAGAGCGCCGGCTCGAGCGATCGCGCTCCGATCGACACCCCGTAACACCGCGAGCAGCTCAACCCTCCGTCGCCGGTAAGCGGACCCCGGTACCGCCCAGGCCGCAGTAGCCGCCGGGGTCCCGCGCCAGGTACTGCTGGTGGTAGTCCTCGGCGTAGTAGAACTCGCCTACCGGGCGGATCTCGGTGGTCATCGGGCCGAGGCGCGCGCTGGTCAGCGCCTGGTGAAAATCCCGGCGGGTAGCCTCGGCCGCCAGCCGTTGGTCCTGGTCGTCGTAGTAGATCACCGAGCGGTACTGGGTCCCGACGTCCCCCCCCTGCCGCATGCCCTGGGTCGGGTCGTGGCTCTCCCAGAAGATCCGGAGCAGCACCACATAGCTGGTGACCGTCGGGTCGAAGCCGACGCGCACCACCTCGGCGTGGCCGGTCTGGCCGCTGCAGACCTCCTCGTAGCTCGGGTTGGGGGTGTAGCCGCCGGCATAGCCGACCTGGGTCGTGGGTACACCCTCGGCTTGCCAGTACCTGCGTTCGGCGCCCCAGAAGCAACCCATGCCGAAGGTCGCGAGCTCGAGCCCCTCGAACGGGGGCTGCATCCGGTGGCCGGTGACGAGGTGGCGGGGCGGCACCGACAGCGGCGTCGGTCGCCCGGGCAACGCCTCCTCCGGGCGGACCATCCGCAGCTTGCTGCTCGCTCCCCTGGTCAGCATCGCGTGCTCCTTCCCGGCGAGGCTACGTCGCGGCCCGGCGAAGGGTCACCCGGGACGCTGGGTTGGTGTAGATTCAGTCCCGTGGTGAAGTCCGCCCAGACCTCCGATGCTTCGCTTCGCCCCGCTGTTCGACCGGGGGGGCGGAAGGAGGATCGGTCGCGCAGCGTCGAGCATGTGGTGGTGGTCTTCGGCGCGGCGGTCAGCTCGGCCGGCGAGCCGAGCGCGACCCTTCGTCAGCGGCTGCGCGTGGCGCTGCGGCTGGCTCGCGAGGACCCCGAGGCGGTGGTGGTGGTCAGCGGCGGGGTGGTGCGGGGACGACCCGCCGAGGCGCCGATGATGGCGCGCTGGCTGGTGCGCCAGGGGCTGGCCGAGGAACGGATCCTGCTCGAGGCGGCCTCCCGGTCGACCTGGGAGAACGCCGAGCAGGTGGCGCCGATGCTCCGCCGGATGGGAGCGCGGCGAGTCTCGGCGGTGACCCAGCGTTTCCACGGGCGGCGAGCGGTGGCCGCCCTGCGGCTGGCGCTCCGGCGGGCCGGCGGCGATCCGACGATCGTCGAGCTCTCGCCAGCGGCCGACCCCCGTGGGCGTTTTTCGGGGGCGCTCGCCCTGCTGCCGGAGTTGATCAAATCGCTCAACGACGCGACACTACGGCGGCTGCGTCGGCGGATGAGGCGCGGCTGAGCGAGGCTGTGCAGGACGTAGGGCGCCATGACCCAGCTGATTCCCTTTCCCCCGTATCCCGTCGATGGCGAGACTCGTTACCGCGTCCGGGCCCGGCCGAAGCGCGCGTTTCGCACGGTCCTCGACGCGTCGAAGATGATCGACCCGGAGGACCCCCGCGACAGCGTGGTGAGGATCGAGACGCGGGATGACGGGCTGGTGCTCGAGGTCGAGCACCCGTTCATCGACGGGTTGATCCGCGAGAGGTTGACCATGCGCCGCACCGACCAGGGCCTGGTAGCGCAGGACCTGCTGCGCACCGTCACCGACCGGTCGGGCGGGCGGCAGCTCCGTCGCGAGGAGGCCGACTTCGCCGACAGCAACTGGCCCCTGCCGCCGGCGACCTACCCGGAGACGGCCACGCCGTGTCTGGTCTGCTTCCACCCATTCGACGGCAAGGTTCGCGATCTCTACTCCTGGATCAACGACCGCTTCGTCGCCCGGATGATGTTCCAGAGCCGCGGTCTGAAGCGTGTCGACTTACCGGACGGGCCGGTCGAGACGATCGAGGTGATGCTCTACCCGGACATCAACGACTGGGTACCTCTCGGTCGGACCCTGACCCGGCTGGTCCGTCCGTTTCTGCCGAAGTACCGGGCCTGGTACGCCACCGAGCCACCCCACACCCTGCTGCGGTTCGAGGGGCCCTACGGGCCGCCCGGAGCGCCCGAGCTGATCCTCGAGCGCACCGCCGCGCCGTAGTCATCACGCCTGGTCAGCGCAGTGGTCAGCGGCGACGACTCGCGCCACTGATGGCGCCGGTCGCCACCGGATCTTGAGATTCGGAGACAGTGGCGCCGCGGGGCAGGTGCGCCAAGATCCTGTAACCACGGAAGACCTGCGCTGGTACGGTTCGTGCTGTAGCCCCGTCCGGGAGACGAGGTTGGAGTCCCTTCAACCTTACGAAAGAAAATTCCACCTTCGCGGAGGTTCACGATGTTTTCTCGTCTGATCAAGAGCGCCATCATCGCAGCTCTCGTCTGCTTCGGCTTCGTTCGACCGGCCCTGGCCGACTCCTGGCCGACGTCTTTCGGCATCGCGAAGCTGACCGTCGACGGCAAGACCTACCAGGCCTATCGCGGCGTCTCCACCGGCGCGACTGCCGCCAGGCAGGACGTGGCGAAGATCCTCGCCCACATCGGCAAGAAGGGCACGACCCTGGCCGAGACCTACTCGGCGGTGCAGGTGGTCGACAGCCTGGCGTTCAACATGAATAGCCCGAAGGATGCCAAGAAGGTCTACCGCCAGTTCGAGAGCGGGCTGCGCCAGCTGGCCACGGGCGGTGATGGGCTCAACAGCCAGGTCGCCTTCCGCGTGCACAGCATCTACAAGAAGATGCGTTCCGGCAGGGGCGGGGGTCGGGGCATCGAGACGTCGAAGGCCTGGAAGCAGCGCAGGCAGATCCAGAAGGTCGT
>JAUVBO010000119.1 GCA_030591195.1 Pseudomonadota bacterium | reverse complement strand
TCGGCGGCGATCCCCCGCGCGTGCATGCTGGACGGCTGCAGGTCCAGGCCCTGCGCGCCGCGGTGGACGCGGTGGTGGCGGGCGAGGCGCAGGCGGTCTGCACCGCGCCGATCTCGAAGGAGGCGGCGGTGAGCGCCGGCTTCGGCTACCCGGGCCACACCGAGTACCTCGCCGAGCGCGGCGCCAGCGAGCACCACGCGATGATGCTCGCTGGACCGGCTCTGCGCGTGGTGCCACTGACCGGCCACCGGCCCCTGCGCGAGGTGGCCGACGCCCTCGAGCCGCGCGCCGTGGCTCGTACCCTCGTGCTCACTGCCGGCGCGCTACACCGTGACTTCGGCATCGCCTCGCCGCGGCTGGCGCTCACCGGGCTCAACCCTCACGCCGGCGAGGGCGGAGTGCTCGGCGCCGAGGAGCGTCAGGTGCTGGAGCCGGCGCTCGAGCTGGCGCGCCGTCGCCTCGACGACCCGGGGTGGGGCGGGGGGAGCGCCGAGCTGAGCGGGCCGTGGCCGGCCGACGGGCTGTTCGCCAGTGAGCCGGAGGCGCGCTTCGACGCGGTGGTCTGCTGTTATCACGACCAGGCGCTGATCCCGTTCAAGATGCGGCACCGGGACAGCGGAGTCAACGTCACCCTCGGCCTGCCCTTCGTCCGCACCTCGCCCGCTCACGGCACCGCCTTCGACATCGCCGGCAAGGGCATCGCCCGTCCCGAGAGCATGGTCGCCGCGCTGCGGATGGCCGCCGAGATCTGTTGCCGCCGGGAGGCCGTCAGGCCGTCTTGAGCTGCTCGTAGCGGGCCATGTAGGTCTGGGCCACCCGGTCCGCGTCGAGCTTGTAGCACTTGGCCACCGCCTTGACGAAGCCGCGCAGGTAGACCGGCGCTGGGGTGTTGACGAAGTCCTCCTCCTCGATCGCGCGCAGGTAGGTGATCGAGATCTTCGTCTGGTCAGCCAGCTCCCTCAGCTCGATGCCCGTGGCCTCGCGGATGGTGCGCAGCAGGCCGCCGGTGAACTCGGTCTCGGCGTCGATCTTGGGCATCTTCACCGGCGGCGCGGGCGGGGAGGCCACCGGCGGGTCGTCGGCCGGTGCCGGAGCGGCCGATCGGTCCACCGCCGTGGGGGTCGGCTCGACGTTGAACGGCATCTCGGGGAAGAGGCTCTGGTCGTAGGCCCGCCGCTTGTCCGGGTCGAGCAACAGGGCGTGGGCTGCTTCGATCCGCGCGCGGACCGCCTCGCGTTCGTCGAGCGGCGCCACGCCGTAGATCACGTTCGAGGTCTCGTCGTAGAGTCGTCGCTGGTGACGGTGGGCTCGCCGGACCTCCTCATCCGTAGCGCCGGGGTGGATCCCGAGGACCTCGTAGTGCGTCAGCTGCTCGATCGTCGCGGGTACTTCGAGGCTGGTCGGCTCCTCCTTGGTCTCGAGCGACAGCAGCCGGCGAGTGATGCGGTCGATGTCCTTGCAGACCTTCGCCTCGGGGAACTCGACCTGCAGCGGCCGCCGCCGCTTCATCGTCACCCAGACCGCGTCGTCGTGGACGACGTGGCCGATGTAGTCCAGCGGCAGGCCGAGGTGTCGCCGGCCGACCACCGCCAGCGTCGGCCCGAGCTCGAGGTCCTCGCGGGCGCGGCACTGGCTGACCAGCAGCTGCGGCTTGAACCGTCGCATCGCCTCGTGGAGCGCCTCCTGCAGCGCGGGCCGGCTCGAGGCGAGGCCGTGAAGTTGGTGAGGCGTCGGGATGCCACAATGCAGCGGCAGGTCATGCGACTCGAGCAGCCCGGCGAGCCCGTCGGTGCCGCGGATCTGGCGCAGGAAGGCGCTCTTGAGCAGGCGGAAGGCGGTCTCGATCGAGGTCGGCTCCGGCGTCGTGAGCACCACCTGCAGGTCGGCGGCGAGGAAGAAGTCGAGCACGTTGTAGCCGCAGCCAGGGGCGAGGTCGACGATCACGTAGTCGGTGTCGAGGGAGCGCAGCTGGGAGAGCAGCCGGTTCTTCTGCGCCGGCCGTGGGTTCGCAGCGCCGATGCCGTCGTTGAGGCCGGAGATCAACCCGAGGCCCGGGAAGGGGGTCGGGATCACCACGTCTTCGAGGGCCTTGATCTCGCGGCTGATGAACTGCTGCAACGAGACGCCCGCGCCCCTGACGCCGACCATCGTGTGCAGGGTGGCCGATCCGAGCGACGCGTCGATCAGCACCACCTTCTTGCCCAACTGGGCCAGGTAGACCCCGACGCTGCCAGCGAGCAGGCTCTTGCCGACGCCGCCCTTGCCGCTGGCAAAGGCGATCACCTGCCGCGGACGCCGACGGGCAAGCGGTCGCGCTCTGGGGTCCGCCCGCGGCACCTCCACCGGGGCCTCGCTCGCGTCCTGAGGCGCCGCCTGCTCGTCGGCCGGAGGGTCATCCGGGGGGTCGGCGGGCTCGATGAAGGTCTCGGGATCGTCGGGGCCGGGTGGCTCGGACTCGAGCTCGAGCGCTGGTTCGTCGTGGCTGTCCACCTCGGCCTTCGACGGGTCACCGTGGTCGTCGCCGCCGTGTGGATCGGAAACGGGTTTTGGTGTTTGATCGTCCATGGCTGGTGCCTGTCATTAGCACAGTCGCGAAGACGAGCAAAGTCGCTCGGCTTTTCCCCGACCGCCCGGGCAGTCTTTTTGACAGAGGTGCTGTTTTCTGATAAAGCTTGGGTACTTGCGGGACCACTGTAGATCCGGAGCGAGCTAATGCCGCCACCCCGTCGCCAGCCCATCGATAAGCCCGAGCGTGCGCGGAGCCTCGCCCGGGCGATCGCCTCTGACCTTAGCCTCTATCACGAGGACAAGATCGTCGAGGGGATAGAGCACGACAACCTCTTCAACGTAATGGCCGAGGAGATCGAGGAGGGCCGGGAGCTGTTCAAGAGCCGGGTCACCCAGGACATCTATCGGAAGAACATCTACAACCGGGCGATCGTCGACGTGCTGATCAAGTCGAAGGCCCACATCAAGTCCAAGATCTGGTAGGGCCGGGCAGGGCCGTGGTGGCCCGGATCCCCGATAGCAGCGCCGCCTCCAGCTACGAGCTGGTCGTTGCCGAGCAGGAGGCTGGCCAGCGGGTAGATCAGTACCTTGCGGCCCGACAGCTGCGACGCTCGCGATCGCAGATCAAGCAACACCTCGTCAGCGGGCACTGTCACGTCAACGGCGAGGCGGCGCGGCCGTCGCGTCGGCTCAGGGCCGGCGACCGGGTAAGCTACACCCCGCCGCCACCCGAGCCTGACGACGTCGAGCCCGAGGCGATCCCGCTCGCGGTGCTCTACGAGGACGAGCAGCTGATCGTCCTCGACAAGGCGGCCGGGATGGTGGTCCACCCAGCAGCGGGGCATCGCCGGGGTACCCTCGTCGGCGCGCTGCTCGCTCACTGCGACGGCCAGCTCTCGGGCGTGGGGGGCAAGCTGCGGCCCGGCATCGTCCACCGCCTCGACCGGCTGACCAGCGGTGTGATGGTGGCGACCAAGACCGACCTGGCACACCGGGGCCTCGCCGAGCAGTTCGCCGCCCACAGCATCGAGCGACGGTATCTCGCCGTGGTCGTCGGCTCCTCGCCGGCGGCGCGTGGCATCTTCGACACGCTGCACGGCCGCCACCCGACTGATCGAAAACGATTCACCAGCCGCTGCGAGCGCGGCCGGCGGGCAGTGACTCACTACCGCGTGGTCAGGCGTCTCGCTGGCGCTGCGCTGGTCGAGGCCCAGCTGGAGACCGGCCGGACCCACCAGGTCCGGGTCCATTTCGCCGACGCGGGCCACCCGGTGGTCGGCGATCCCCAGTACGGCCGACCGCCAGCCGACCTCGGCCTGCGTGGCGCTGGAAAGCAGCTCGGCCGCCAGGCGTTGCACGCCCACGTGCTGGGCTTCACCCACCCGGAGAGCGACCAGTGGTTGCGGTTTGTCTCGCCGCTGCCAGACGACATGCGGCGGCTGGTGCGCGCGCTCGACCCCGGCGGCGCTGGTGGGGGAGACGATGACCGCGGCAGCTGAGCCACCCGAAGGGCCAGGGCCCTACCGACTGGACCTCGAGCCTGGTGAGCCAGGCCTGGTGCAGGCGCGGTCGTTGGGCTGCGCGCACGCCTTCAGCACCAGGTGCGGCGGCGTCAGCGGCGATCTCGACTTCGCCGGTGATCCGGACGACGTCGCCGGCGACACCGCACGCCTCGCCGCTCGCGTCGGCTGCGGCACCCGGTCGTTGTTTCGCGTGCGGCAGGTTCACTCGGCGCGAGTGGTCGCGGTCGAGCGAGGGGTTGCCCCCGGGCAGGTTGCCCAGATCGAGGCCGACGCGCTGATCTCCGCCGAGGTCGGGATCTTCGTCGCCGTGCAGACCGCCGACTGCGTGCCGGTGCTGCTCTGTGACGTCGAGCGCCGGGTCGTGGCCGCTGCCCACGCCGGCTGGCGGGGGCTGGTCGGCGGCGTGCTCGAGGCGACCGTGGCGGAGATGCAGCGGCGCTTCGGCAGCCAGCCGGCCTCGCTGCGAGCGGCCATCGGCCCGAGCGTCTGCCCCGACTGCTACGAGGTCTCGCCGGAGGTCGCCGGGCGCTTCGCCCATCTGGAGGGGGCGGTGGCCTCGCGGCCGGGGCGCCCCCATGTCGACCTTCGCCTCGCGGCGCGGCGGATCCTGATGCGGGTGGGCTTGTCCGCGGCCGCCGTGACCACGGTCGACCTCTGCACCGCCTGCCGGGCAGACCTGTTTTTCTCCTACCGCCGGGACGGCGGACAGGCCGGACGCCAGCTGAGCGTGATCGGCTTTGCTCGGAGGCGCGCAAGTATGATAAATCAATAGCATGAGCGATCTGCTCAAGGTGGTGATCGCCGTTGGTGGGGCGCTGGTCCTCGGGCTAGTCATCGGCTTGGTCGTCGGCTACTCGGGCAAGGGCGACCTGGCGGCGGTGGCCAAGGCGGCCAAGCAACGCGCTGAGACGACCGAGCTGACGCTCAAGGAAGAGCGCGCTGACTGCCAAGGGAAGGTCGCGAAGGCACAGCTGGGCCGTCAGCTGCTGTTGACCAAGGCGGCGCTGCTCCGCGCCTTGGTGGAGCTCCAAGCCAACAACTACGGGCTCGCCAGCCAGCACCTCGCCACCGCGCGGTCGCTGGTCGTCGCGGCGCGCAAGCGGATCGCCAAGAAGCACCGCCCACGGCTCAAGCAGATCTACGAGCAGATGGCCAGCACCCAGACCCTGGTGATGCGCCTCGACCCGATGGCTCGCAAGTACCTGCAGGATCTGCTGGCTGCGCTGCAGAGCATCCCTGGTGCCCGGTGAGCCGACACAGCTGACGCGCGCGCTGCGCTACGCGATCCACATCGAGAGCCTGCTCGCGGTGGCGACGCTGGCGCTGGTCGTCAGTGTCCTCGACTGGCTCGCGACCCTCCCGTGGAGCGCGCCGGAACTCGCCACGCCCCTGGCTCGGGCCCTACCATCGGTCTACTTCTACCTGGTGCTGCACAAGACGGCCACCGGCTCGATGAGGTTGCCCCAGCGCCGGGACTACCGGGACACCTGGGACACGCTGATCGGACCGCTGCTTCGGCTGGCGCCGGTCAGCCTTTACTACTGGATCGCGGTCCTCTTCGCCGCCGACCGGGTGGTGGGCCTCGAGGCGTTCCTGCGGCGGTTCGAGTGCCGGCCGAGCGCGCTGTTTCGCATGCCCCAGCCGGCAGCGCTGCTCGCCCTTGGCTTGGTGCAGCTCTACCTGCCGGCGGCCCTGGTGACGACGGTGGTCCGTCGGCGCACCCTGTGGCACCTCGATCCGACGTTCGGGCTGCGAACGCTCCGCGGCGCTGCTGGCGACTACCTGCGGACCTTCGCCTCGCTCTGTCTGCTCACCGTGGTGCTGTTCACCGTCGATACGGTGGCTCGCGCTTTCCAGCGGGCGGTGCCGATCCCGCTGGCTGCCCCGGTGATGGGGCAGATGCTGGTCCTCTGGATCCCGCTGGCCCAGGCGCACCTGCTCGGTCGCTTCACCCTGCGCTTCCTCGCGCGCGACGAGCCGTTGGGGTCTCGCTGACAGCTCACCGCGAAGACGCCTCACCGCGAAGGCCGCTCGCCGAGCAGATCGCCAGCGTGCCCTCCCGCTCGGCGCTGCGCGGCGAGCACCAGCCGCTCCAGCTCGGCGTGAGTCAGCCGCAGCGAGACCGTCGCCAGGTCGTCGCCGACCGTCGCGATCGCGATCGCTGCGAGCGCGCTGCGCAGGGCGGGCACGCTGGTGGCTGGCTCGCTGCGAGCGAGCTTGTCACGCAGGGCGACCAGCGCGCCCCGGGCCTTGTCGGCCGAGCCGGCGGTGGTCCGCAGGGCGCCGCGGAGGATCCAGACCCCGTCCTGTCGCTCGGCGCCGGCGGCGAGGCAGACGATGTCGGTGGCGTCTAGCTCGAGCCTCGCTGCCGCTGCGGCGCGGCGACCGGGGGCCAGGCGCAGCAGCCCGGCAAACAGCGGGACCTGGCCGGCGACCGAGGCGAGGATCCGGTCCACCGCGGCGGCCTCGGCGCGATTGGCACCAGCGAGCGCCCGCGCCGCGAGCGCGGCCTTGACCGCCGGGAGCTGGCCCGCCAGCACCGACCGGTCTCCGACCTTGGCCGCCGCGACCTCGCCCCGCTGCCAGAGCTCCACCTCACCGCTGGTCGCGTGAGCCCACCCCTGCTCGGCGAGCAGTCCGGTCAGGCGGGCGGGATCGACCCCGGCGATGGCGACGGCGGAAGGGACCTCGTTGCCACCGCCTTGCCAGGCCTCCGGCGGGATCTTCGGTGCGACGATCAGCATCTCGTCGATCAGCTCCGGCCTGGTCCCGGTGTGGCTCAGCATCAACTTGGCGGTGGACGGTAGGTGGGCCTGCCATCCGGCTCGGAAGCCGGGGATCTCGAACATCCGGCGGGGGTGAAGCCGCGCGATCAGATCGGCGCCCGGTGGGGCGAACCGCAGCAGACCCTCGCGGGGGCCTGGCTGCTGCGGTCGGCGGCCGTCCGCGCGGCGGTCGCGCTGGGTCCCTTCTCTTCCTTCGTCCTCACCGAGCGCTAGGTACAGCCCGACGCCGAGGGCGCCCAGGCCGACCACGGCGAGGGCGCCGACCAGGACCCAGATCGCGAGCGCCGAGCGAGGGGCTGACGCCACGGCGGCGTGCTCGGGCGCCGACCAGGACCCAGATCGCGAGCGCCGAGCGAGGGGCTGACGCCACGGCGGCGTGCTCGGGCGCCGACCAGGACCCAGATCGCG
>JAUVBO010000649.1 GCA_030591195.1 Pseudomonadota bacterium | reverse complement strand
CGCCCTGAGCCCGGCGGCGGCCTCCTCGCCGGCGAGCTCCGCCACCAGCGCCAGGCCGAACGCCATCGCCGTGCCCGGCCCGCGGCTGGTGAGCACCTTGCCGTCGCGCACCACGCGCTCCTCGCGATAGATCGCGCCGGGCATCTGGTCGGCGAACCCAGGGTAGCTCGTCGCCTGCTTGCCGTCGATCAGGCCGTGCCGGGCGAGGGCGATCGGCGCGGCGCAGATCGCGCCGACGTAGTGGCCGGCCTCGGCCGTCTGCCGCAGCAGTTGCCCGACGCGGTCGTCGTCGCGCAGGTTGGTCGAGCCGGGCAGCCCGCCGGGCAGCAGCACCATCTCCCACTGCTGCTCGAGCGCCCGGTCGATCGTCTGGTCGGCCTCGATCACGATCTCGTGGGCGCCCTTGACCCGTCGCTCGCCGAGCGCGGCGGTGGTCACGGTGAGGCCGGCGCGGCGCAGCAGGTCGATCAGCGTCACGGCCTCGATCTCCTCGAACCCCTCGGCGAGCAGGACACAGATCTTTTTGCTCATCTCGTTCGCTCCTTCGGTGGCGGATCGCCGGCCTCGGTTCGAGTCAAAACAGCCTGGCGAAGATCTCGCCGCTGTAGAGGGCGACCACCAGGATCACGGCAAAGTAGCCGATCAGGCCGGCGTAGGTGGTCAGCCAGGGACGCTCGCGCGCGATGATCGCGCCGAGCGTGAGGGTCGTCCCCTCGAGCTGCTCGCGCCGCGGAGCTCGCATCAGCCGGCTGATCCCGGCGGTGGCGATCAGCGCCACGACTAGCCCCGTGACGTTCCACCACATCCAGAACAGCTCCTTGTCGAGCATCAGCCAGAGCGCGAGGTTGGCGCCGACGCCGGCCAGCACGCCGCTGATGATCGCCGGACCTCGGGCCCGACGGTCGAGGATTCCGGCGAGGAACGCGGCGAGGATCGGCCCGTAGAAGAACGCCCCGAGCTTGTTGATCCCCTCCACCACGGTGGTCGAGATGTCGCCGACGAGGAAGGCGAAGCCGGTCATCGCCGCGCCCCAGAGCACGGTGGTCACCTTTCCCAGGCGGAGCATACGCGCCGCGCGTCGCTCGGGGCGGCCGCCAGCGAAGGGCTCGACGAAGTCGCGCATCGTCGCCGCCGAGAGGCTGTTGAGCGCCGAGTCGAGGCTCGACATCGACGCCGAGAGGATCGCGGCGAAGAGCAGCCCGCGAGCCCCCACGGGCAGGTAGAGCAGCACGAACTGCGGTACGAGGTAGTCGAGGTGATCCGCCGGCACGGCCCGCTGCAGCTCCGGCGAGCGGGCAAAGGCCGCGCCGAGGGCGAGGCCCATCAGCAGGTAGAGCAAGGTCAACGGAAAGCGGGCCAGGCCGTTGAAGACCAGCGAGCGCTTGGTGTCGCGGGTGGTCGGCGCCGACAGCTCGCGCTGGACCTGGCTCTGGTCTACGCCGTAGTAGCTGACGTAGAGCACCAGGCCACCGACGAGGTAACCCCAGAAGGGCGCGTGAGCCCCGTCGCCAATCCCGTGGCCGGGATCGATGCCCCGTAGCCGCTCGAGGTCGAAGCTGGGGGGGAGCTCGGCCACGCCGCCGAGGGCGATCACGGTGCAGACCACCAGCCCGGCGAGCAGCACCACCATCTGGATCACGTCGGAGTAGACCACCGCCGCCATGCCGCCGAGGGTGTCGTAGAACACCGTCACCGCGCCGATCAGCAGGATGCAGACCGCCACGGACAGGCCGAGGCAGACCGACAGCACCATCGCGCTGGCGTAGACGCCGATGCCGGTGCCGAGCCCGCGGCTGATCAAGAACACGCCGCTCATCACCAGCCGCGTCGTCCGATCGAAGCGCAGCTCGAGGTACTCGTAGACGCTGATCAGCTCGAGGTCGCGGAAGAGGGGGACCAGGAAGACCATCACGGCGATCATCGCCAGGGGCACGGCCAGCTCGTACTGCAGCCAGGTCAGGCCGCCGTTGGCCTTGAGCGCGACGTAGGCGGGAATGCCGATGAAGCTGTTGGCCGAGGTCTGGGTGGCCATGGTCGAGATCGCCACCGCCCACCAGGGCAGGTTGCGACCGCCGACGTAGTAGTCATCGGTGCTGTGCTGGCCGCGGGAGAGGTAGACGCTCAACGCCAGCATCCCCGCGACGTAGCTGCCGATCACGGCCCAGTCGACGACGCCCATTGGCCGTGTATATCACGACCAGGTCGGCGCCCGCAGGTCTGGCGGCCGGTGCGCGGCAGGTCTGGCGGCCTAAGGCCCTCGAGTCGCGCTAGGGCGGCGATTTCTTGCGTCGATGACCAGCGGGCGTAACACTATAAGACGATGAACGAGCGGCGCTTTTTCGTCCTGGTCGGGATGCTGCTCGCCCTGGGCTGCGGGGCGTCGGTGAACCCGAGAGGGACGGTCTCCGAGTCTCTCGCCATCCCGTGGGTCGGAGAGAAGCAGCGGCCGGCTGCCGCAGCGCGGTCGAGCGCCGACCCCCCCGAGCGACCGGCGCCTCGCTATCGCTCGGCGAGCATCCCCGGTGGGATCACCTGCCTGCTCCGGCTCCAGGGTCTCGGCGTGGCGCATCGCGCCGTCGCTCGGGCTCGGTTGCCCCATGTCATCACGCCCGTGGAGCTGACCGGCGGCGAGGTCGGTGGGGTGCGTTACCGGGCCACATCGCGCCGGGTGCGGTTGCTCTGCGATTGTCGCCTGGCGCTGGCGCTGCACCGGGCCGGCCCCACCTTGCGCCTGCTCGGCGTCAGCGAGGTCCGCTACTCGAACACCTATCGCGCGCCAGCCAGCGGGCGTCCGCTGAGCCGGCACGCCATGGGGCTGGCGATCGACGTGCACCAGCTGGTGATCGCGGGCGAGCTGCTCGACGTGCGCGACGACTACCGGGCGGGCTACCAGCCCGAGCGCTGCGCCGACGCGGTGGCGCCGCTCAACGCGGTGGCCTGCCAGCTGGCGCGCCGCGGGTTGTTTGACCGGGTGTTGACCCCCGACACGGACGCCGCCCATCGCGACCATTTTCACTGGGCGATCGTCTCGTTCGAGCGCCGTCGTCAGCCACGCCGTCGCCGCCCGTCTCCAGTGATCGTCGACTGACCCTCGTCAGTCGATGATCGCGCCGGGAACCTGGACCAGCAGCGGCGACGCCTTGGGCCGCAGCCAGCCGAGGAGCTCGACCATCGCCCGTCGGCGCAGGGTGCTGCAGCCCACCGAGGGTGAGCCGAGGGCACGGGCCTTGGGGGCCATCAGGTGCACGAAGATCGCGCTGCCGGCGCCCGCCACCACCGGCGTGGTGTTGTGCTTGACCACCCGGGCGATGCGGTAGATCGAGAGATCCTCGGCCGAGCGCCAGGGGGGCGCCGTCCCGGTCACCGCCGCGGCGGGGAGGCGTCGCCAGGTGTTGTAGTGGGGCGAACGAGGGTCGTCGACCAGCCGGTCGCGCCCGTCCGCGAGCCGCCAGGGCCACCGGCCGCGGAAGGGCCTCGGCTTGACCGTGCCGAAGGCGGTGCCGAGGGTGAAGACCCCGGCGGGAGAGCGGTGGTCGCCCTCGCGCTTGACCGGTCCGCGCCGCTTGGCAGGGGGGTGCAGGCCCCGGCCCCAGCCGAGGCCCTTGGCGCCGATCCGTACCGGGCGGCGCTTGCCCACCGGGCGCCAGCGATCGCCGG
>JAUVBO010000412.1 GCA_030591195.1 Pseudomonadota bacterium | reverse complement strand
GCGTCGACGCCGTTGAGGATGCCCTTGTTGTGGGTCGCGGCCCGGTAAGGGTCGCGCTCGGCGAAGACCGAGGCCTCCTCGATCCCGCGAGCGAGGTCGCGGGGGCTGGCGCAGCCCTTGCCGGCGAGGGCCGCGAAGGGCACCCGGGCGGTGGCCTCGACCGTGCGTCGGTCGGCGAGGTTGGAGACGATGCGCAGGCGCACCCGTCCGCCGGTGAGCTCCTCGATCGAGGGGGCGAGCTCCTCGCACATGGTGTTGACCGCGTTGGCGCCCATCGCGTCGCGCACGTCCACCACCAGCTCGACGATCATCATCGGCCCGAGGGGGTCATCCTCCGGCGCCTCGAGGGGCGGCAGCTGGCGGACCTCGACGTCCACGCCGCCGCCACCCACCGACAGCAGCGCGGGGTCGGCGGCGTTGGCCCGGGCCAGCAGCCGATCGCGGGCCGCGAGCACCGCCTTGCGCGCGGCGTCGGGGTCCTCGAGCTCGAGGACCTGGATCTGTCCCACCACCAGCTGGCCCGAAGCGGTGGTCCGCACGCCGCCGCCGGCGCGGATCAGCTTCGCCGCGTGGCTCGCACCGGCGACCACCGACGGTTCTTCGGTGGCCATCAGCACCAGTCGGTCGCGCCCGTTGACGCACAGGTGGGCGCAGAGCCCGAGGGGGACTCCCACCACGCCGAGCACGTTTTCGACCATGTGGTTGGCCTGGCTGGCGGACAGCCCCGCCTCGCCAGACAGCACCCGTAGGTCCTCGGCCGACAGGCCGCCGAGCTCGGCGAGCAGCGCCCGCCGCTCGGCCAGAGAACGTCGGTGGAAGCCAGAAAGGCTGCTATCGCCGCTTTCGCTCATTGCGGCTCTACTCCAGTCTCGCGCCAGGTCGTCGCGCCGGCGGGGGCGACGACCCGCACCGAGCGCAGCTCGCGGGGGTGGCGGACGCCGGTACAGAAACAGATCACACGCAGCTCGAGAAGCAAGGTGTCGAGGGCCCGGACCACCGCGTCCTCGCCCGCCTCGGCCGCCACCAGCAGCGGTCGGGCGAGAGCAGCCGCGTCGGCGCCGAGGGCGAAGGCGACGGCGATGTCCATGCCGTGGCGGACCCCGCCCGAGGCGATCACCAGCCGCTGCTCGCCGAAGGCCCGCCGGCAAGCGCCGATCGACGCGGCGGTGGGCACGCCCCAGCCAGCGAGCCGCTGGCCCACCTCGGCCGTGGGGCTCTTCGCGGGCGCGCGTCGGCTCTCGACGCGGGCCCAGGAGGTGCCGCCGACGCCGGCGACCTCCACTCCGGCCAGGGGTAGGGCGGCGAGCTTGGCCGCGGTCCGCGCCGAGATCCCGCCGCCCACCTCCTTGGCGAGCGCTGGCACGCCGAGCCGCGGGATCGCCTCGGCCAGCCGCTCGGCCAGCCCGCCGAAGCAGGTGTCGCCCTCGGGCTGGATCGCCTCCTGCAGTGGGTTGAGGTGAAACATCAACGCGTCGGCGTCGACCGCCGAGACGGCGCCGGCGATCTCCTCGGCGCTGACCCCGCGACGCAGCTGCACCGCGCCGATGTTTCCGAGCAGCAGCGGCAGGTCCGGTGCCTCGTCGCGGATCGCGTAGGTCGGCGTCAGCTCCGGCCGGGCGATCATCGCGCGTTGGGAGCCGAGGGCCATGCCCACCCCCACCCGAGCGGCAGCCCGGGCAAGACGGCGGTTGATCTCTCGGGCCCGCTCGGTGCCGCCGGTCATCGATCCGATGATCAGCGGCGCCTGCAGCCTCCGGCCCAGCAGCTCGGTGTCGAGCGTGACCTGGTCGAGATCCAGCTCGGGCAAGGCATCGTATTCGAGGGTGTAGCCGCCCAGGCCCGTGGGACCGCCCGCAGTGGCCACCTCGACGTCTGCATCGAGGCAGAGGTCCAGGTGGGCATCCTTGCGGGCTGCGATCTCGTCGGACATCGAGTCTCCGAGTTTACGCGGGCGGCGGTCAAATCCGCACGAG
Organism: Pseudomonadota bacterium; assembly: GCA_030591195.1. The sequence continues at coordinate 2,726 of JAUVBO010000412.1, read as the reverse complement.
CGTGCAATACCACAGGTTTCGTCATTCTGGCGGGACGTTTTTGCCCGGTTGACGCCGGAGCGGACGATGGCCTATCCAAACGGGGTGGCGCTAGCGAGCTATCAGGCATGCGGCAAGGTGATCCTTTTTGGAGAGCACTTCGTCGTCTACGGTGCCCCGGCGCTGGCCGTTCCGGTTTCGTCTGTCTTCACGCGGGTTTCGGTGACGGAGCTTTCGGGCGACGGAACGATCCAGGTGAGGCTGGGCTCGATCCCGTCCGGCGCTGCCCCCGGCGGCCACGACGACGACGAGCTGGCGGCGACGCGCTTGCTGAGCCGGGCCCTGGCGTTGCTCGGCCTGGCCGGTGCGCGGGTCGAGCTCGCGTCCACCATCCCATTGGGCGCGGGCCTCGGCTCGTCGGCGGCCCTGGCTGTCAGCCTGGTCGGCGCGGTGGCCCGAGCCGCTGGTCGGACCATCGGCACTGACGAGCTGCGCTGCCACGCCCACGAGTTGGAGAAGCTGATCCACGGTCGGCCATCGGGGCTCGACGACGCGGTGGTCGCCGACGCTGGGCCGATCTGGTTCCGCCTGGGCCACGATCCCGTGCGCATCCACTGGCCGGCGAGCGCGGGGCGCGACTGGCAGCTGCTGCTGGCCAGCGACGGCGAGCGACGCGACACGCGCGCGGCCGTGGCCGCGGTGGCCGCGCTGCGCGAGCACCAGCCCGACCGCTTCGACGCGCTGTGCCGCCGCGCTGGAGAGCTGGCTCACGAGGGTCGCCGGGCCTTCGAGGAGGGCGCCGGCGAGCAGCTCGGGCGGCTGCTTGATGCCAACCAGGCACTGCTCGAGCAGCTCGGCGTCTGCACCCCCTCGCTCGCGCGTCTGGTGGCTGCCAGCCGCGAGGCCGGAGCCTGGGGCGCGAAGCTCACCGGCGCTGGCGGGGGCGGGTTCGTCGTCGCCGTGGTCTGCATCGAGCGAGCGGCGGCGGTGGAGCAGGCCCTGGAGCGAGCCGGCGCCGCGGTCGTGCTGCGCGAAGGAGGATCACGATGAACAGCCGCCAGGCGACGGTGCGGGCCTGCGCCAACATCGCGCTGGTCAAGTACTGGGGCAAGCGGGACGCGCGGCTCAACCTGCCGCTGGCCGGCAGCATCTCGCTGACCCTCGACCCGCTGATCACCACCACCACGGTGTGCTTTGGCGACGGCGAGCACGACCGGCTGGTGCTCGACGGCGCGGTCGCCGGGCCGGCCGGCCTGGACAAGGCTCGGCGGGTGCTCGATCTGATCCGCGAGCGGGCGGGCCTGCGGGCCCCGGCGCGGATCGAGTCGCAGAACGCCTTTCCCACCGCCGCCGGGCTCGCCTCTTCGGCCTCGGGCCTCGCCGCGCTGACCGTCGCAGCGGCGCGGGCCGCCGGCCTCGAGCTGTCGCCGGCCGAGCTGAGCGTCATCGCGCGCCAGGGCTCGGGATCGGCCTGCCGCAGCCTCTTCGGCGGCTTCGTCGAGTGGGATGCGGGGCGCGCCGCCGACGGCAGCGACAGCCACGGCCGACCGCTGCACCCTGTCGATCACTGGGACCTGCGGGTGGTGGTGGCGGTGATCTCGAGCCGTCGCAAGGCCGTCGGCAGCACCCGCGGGATGACCGACACCCGCCGCACCAGCCCCTACCTCGACGCCTTCGTCGCCAGCGTCGGCGAGGACCTGCCCGCGGCGCGCCGGGCGATCGACGCCCGTAGTCTGGCGGAGCTGGCCCGGGTCGCCGAGCGCAACTGCCTGCGGATGCACGCGGCGATGCTCGCGGCCGATCCGCCGCTGGTGTACCTCCAGCCGCAGAGCTGGCAGGTGATCGACGCCGTGCGGCGGGCGCGCGACGAAGGCATCGCCGCCTTCTTCACCGCCGACGCGGGACCCAACGTCAAGGTCTTCTGCCTGCCCGAGGCGCAGCCGCGGGTGCTGCAGCTGCTCGAGGGGCTTGGCGTGGTCGAGCGGGTGATCACCGCGCGGCCGGGCCCGGCGCCCGTGGTGCTCGAGGGCCCGTGACGTGAGCAGCGAACGCCCACTCGCGGCGCGCGGCGCGCGGCGCTTCTTCGCCCCCGGCAAGCTGATGCTCGCCGGCGAATACGCCGTGCTCGCTGCCGCTGGCGAGGCGCTGGCCGTGGCCGTCGACGGCTGCGGCGTCGAGGTGGTCGCCACGCCAGCCGACCACTGGGCGGTCGGCTGGACCAGAGACGAAGGTCACGCCTGGCGCGAGGGAGAGCCGGTGCCGCCGTCGCTCGGCTTTGCCTGTGCGGCGCTGCAGGCCGCGCGCGGCAGGTTCGGCGAGGTGGCGCCCCATCGGCTGTTGACCCGCACCGTCTTGCCCGACGCCGACAGCGAGGGCGGCAAGCGGGGCCTGGGCAGCAGCGCCAGCGCCGTGGCCGCTGTGGCCGGGGCGGTGGCGGCGCTGGCCGAGCGCCGCCTCGACGAGGGTGGCGAGGATCGATCGGCCGTGTTCGGCGCGGCCTTCGACGGCCACCGCGCGGCCCAGGGCGGTCGCGGCTCGGGCTACGACGTCGCCACCGCGGTCTACGGGGGGCTGGTGCACTTCACGGCTGGTGACGAGCGTCTTCGACCGCAGGCGCGGCGGCTGCCCTGGCCCGCGGGGCTGTGGGCCCTGCGCGGCTTCGCCGGCGAGAGCGCGGTGACGACCGCCTTGCTCGACCGGGTGGCCGCGCTCGAGCTCGTCGACGGGCGACGACTGGCCGCCGAGCT
>JAUVBO010000368.1 GCA_030591195.1 Pseudomonadota bacterium | reverse complement strand
TACGCGGAGTCGCGCTTCGGCAACGCCGACCTCCGCGTGGAAGACCTGCTGCAGCTGGCCGACTTCGCCGAGCGCTATGGGAGCCTCGAGAAGTTCCTCAGCGAGTTGGCCCTGGTGGCTGGCGTGACCGCCGAGGCGGTCGGTCCGGGCGAGGCACCGGAGGAGAAGCTCACCCTGAGCACCGTACACCAAGCGAAGGGCCTCGAGTGGCAGGCGGTGTTCATCCTCGGCCTCGCCGAGGGCCGGTTCCCGCAGGCGATGGCGATCCGCACCCAGGGGGAGCTGGAAGAGGAGCGCAGGCTCTTTCACGTCGCGACGACGCGGGCGATGGATCAGCTCTACCTCTGCTACCCCCGCTTTGACGAGGCGGGCCGCGGCCCCCGGCGGCTGTTGCGGCTGTCGCGCTTCGTCGCCGAGCTCAACGCCAGCCGGCCGCCATACGAGCGGTGGGAGGTCGAGGAGGCGCTCGAGGAAGCGCCCCGGCTCACGGCAACAACCGCAAACGATCCGGCGCCCGGCGCTGGCCCGGGAGCAGAGCAGGCATGATCCGCGAACCATCCGTACCGCTGGCCGATCCCCGTCCGCGTCGCCTCCGCCTGGTGCTGGCGGCGCTGGCGATCCTCGCCGGCCCATTGTTCTTCGGCGGCCTCGCCGCGGCCCGTCGAGCCCACTGGCAGGTGGAGTCGCTCGAGCGTCTGCTGGCCCACAGCCCCGACCCGCTGCGCCGCGAGTCCGCGGCGCTGGCCCTCGGGCGCCGCGGCAGCCCCCTGGCCGTCGACCGGCTCACGGCTGCCCTGGCCAAGGACAAAATCCCCTGGGTGCGGGCCCGCTGCGCCGAGGCCCTCGGCCTGATCGGCGACGACCGTGCTACCGCGCCGCTGCTGTCGGCGCTAGCGCGCGAAAAGCGGCAACGCGTGCGTCGGGTGGTGGCCGAGGCGCTGCTGCGGCTCGGGCGACAAGAGGGGGTGCTCGAGCTGATGTGGCAGCTCCGGTCGGGGACCAACCACAGCAAGGCCGAGGCGATGAAGACGCTGGTCGTGGTCACCGGCCGGCCCCTCGGCCAGCAGGTCAAGGACTGGTGGTCGTACCTCGCCGCCGGCGGCTACACCAAGCTCGATCTTCGCCCGAAGGGAGGTCCGGCGTTGCTTGAGCTGGCCGGTCCACCGCGGGTCTACGATCCGGCGAAGAGACCGGCCGCCTGGCGGCTGTTGCCGACGGTGGTGCTGCGCCTCAAGCCGAGGCGTTTGCCGGTCAGCTCGCGGACCCTGCGCGCCTACGAGGGTTGGCGGGGGCCGATCGCCGACGGCTGCCTGGTGCTGATCGAGACCGACTGGCAGCGAGCGCCCAAGCCGTCCCCAGCGAGGCGGCGGCCAGGCGGCCGCCCGCAGTTGGTGGGCCCGGGGCTGACCCTCGACGCGGTGAAGTACCTCTTCAAGCGGGCACCCCACCTGCTCGGCGTGGGCATCGACGCGCCGACGCTCGATCTGCCCGCGCTGCACGCGACGCATCCGGTGCGGGACTTCATCCGCGGCAAGGGCAGGATCGCGATCGAGCAGGTTGCGGACCTGCGCCACCTCAACGCCACGGGCACCCGTCTGCTGCTGCTGAACGGCGCCGACCGGCCCCACCTGCTCGCGATCCTCCCGTGACGCCTGCCAGCTGTCCGAGATAGATCGACGGGCCGTCAGGCTTCCGAGAACTCGGCGCGAAGCTTGTCGTCCCACTCGTCGGCCACGCCGGCCACCGTATCGAGGATGTCGACGAACTCCTCGAAGTCGAGGCCGTCGAGCCCGCGCAGCGCGCGCAAGTAGATGATGTCGTTCTCGCGGTCGATGGCGAAGGCGCCGTCGCTGGTGCCGAGGAAGTTGAGCTCGAGCAGCTTGCGATAGAGATCGCCTTGCCCGCTCTTCGGCACCTCCATGATCGGCGCCAGGAACAGCAGCACCCGGTGCTCCTCGAGCGCGTTGATTCCGACCGTCGCGCTGCCGCGCCTGACCGAGGTGTAGCCTTCTTCATCCAGGGGATCAAACTCCACGCCGACCAGCTCGCCAAACCGGGCGATGTAGTCGTCGATGATCTCACGATAGCTCATGTCGACTGGCTCCCGGACCAAATCCGCGGACAGACGCCCGCGGCTCGGCGTAAGTGGACAAGGATGACTGTATACAACGGCGCGACCGTTCAGTGCTAGCGGCTGGATTTGCCGGAGGTACTGGTCGGACAGCTAGCGCTGAGCTCGTAAGGGCCCGTGGCGTCCCAGGTCAGCGAGTAGACCGCCACCACCACCTCCCGAGTGTCCCGGGGGGCGTAGGCCAACGACACGCGGCTGTCCCAAGGATTGCGAAGGAGCTCGATCAAGCTGCCGTGCTCGCCGTGGTAGATCGCCACCGCCGCCCCCCGGTGCCAGGGGAAGCTGCCGGCAAAGTCGATTCGCGCCAGGCGGTCGGCCTGCGGCTGGAAGCGGTAGAGGTGGGCACTGTCGCGTCCGGCGAAGCCGCCGACGAGCGACTCGCCGCAGGTGAATCGCTCGGAGATCGGGCGCATCCAGCTGGGCACCTCGTCGGCCTTGCCGCCGATGCTGCCCAGGTCAGGGCGGTGCTCCGACGACTCGGCGACCTCGGCCGGGCCACACCCGGTGACCAGCGAGAGGATGCCTGCGACGAGCAGGTACCGCCAAGGCGTCATTATCGCACGTGATCCAAGCACCCCTCCGCATACGATCATGGCCCGCGAAGCTTCCCAATATTATGACCCCGCCGCCTCCCGGAAGGCAAAGCGCTGACTAATCACCCCCCCGCGAAGCGGCTGCTTGATCGAGCAAGCCGTCGAGCGCAGCGAAGATCTTGCGGTTGCCGTCCTGACGATGCCCCGTCAGGGCCGCGGCGTAGTCACTCAGCTTGTCGTAGAAGGCGCCCACAGCTGGCGCCGAGAGCTCCCGGCAACAGGTTCCATAGCCAAGGTTGCGCAAGTACCGCGCGTTGAGGATTTGCTCGAACTGCTGGCGCAGGGGCACCGCGAGCAGTGGCTTGCCGAGGTAGATCGCCTCGCCCATCAACGAGTAGCCGCCGGTGGCGAGCACGCCGCGACAGCTCGCCAGGTCGTCGATGAACCCCTTCTCGGAGAAGGGGCAGAGCTCGATCGATCCGACTCGTTCCTGCCGGTTCAGCCCATAGACTCGACAGGGGATCCCGAGGGTCCCCAAGATATCGAGCAGTCGCTCGTTGGTCGTCGTGGTCTGATAGACCAGCAGGTGGTCGCCCGTGGTGGGCGTCGCCTCGAAGATCTCGTCGCGTAGGATCGGGGGGTAGATGCTCGTTCGTTCCTTGCGTGGTGGTGGGAAGAAAAAGGATGTGATCATGTAATGGAAACAGCCGGGGAGCTTGGTCTTGACGATGCCCTTGGCGATCTGGAAGTCGTCCTCCTCCCCCTCGATCACCGTCGGGTCGAGCTCGCAGCGGTTGATGATCTGCATGTTATCGATGGAGATCACCGGCAGGTCGTAGTGCTTGCCGAAGAGATAGGCGAAGCTCTCGAAGTCGCTGATCACCACGTCGGGGCGGAAGCGCTGGCCGAGCTCGATAAACCGGTCGCGGTTGTCCGAGAGCATCGTCGGCAGGCGCTTGACCAGGCCCCAGAAGGTCTGGCTTCGGTCGACCCGGTTGTCGTGGTAGTGCATTCGCAGCCCCTCGATCTCGGTCACCGCAGGGAAGCGGCGCTTGAGGTAGCTGTGGGCCCTGCCGGAGACGACGATCTCGACCTCGTGGCCGGCGTCCTGAACCAGGTGCTTGAGGATCACGCTGCTGCGGGTCGCGTGCCCCATCCCCTCGCCTACTACACCGTAGAGGATCTTCACTCGGTCGGTCCTTTCTCCCGCTCGGCCTGCCAGCGCCCGAGCAGCGCAAGATGCCGCTCGTCACCCGCCCGCCCCTCGATCCTGCGCTCCTCGTCGCCCTCGACCAGGAGCCGTAGTTGCAGCGTCCGCTCCGCGTCGAGCGCGTCGCCAAAACGCTCGAACCACTCGACGAGGCAGGCACCCTCTCGTCCGAGGTAGTGGTCGAGCCCGAGCTCCCACAGCTCGTCCTCGCCACCGAGCCGGTAGAGGTCGATGTGCACGATCAGCAACCGGCCCGGGTACTCGTTGATCAGGGTGAAGGTTGGGCTACTGACCGCCACCTCGTCGGGCACGCCGGCGCCCTCGGCCACGCCTGCGGCGAGGTGGGTCTTGCCGGCGCCGAGCTCTCCGTTGAGCCCGACGACATCACCGGGTGAGAGGGCACGCCCCAGGGCCACACCCATGACGTGGGTCTGTTCGGGACCGCTGGACTGGAGCGTGACGCCGTCCTGGCAGAGCGTCTGCCGGAAGATCGTCTGATCGCCGTTCACGCGAGACGCCTCGTCCCGGCGGCGCTCAGAAGTCGCTTTCGAGCGCCTCGTAGGTCTCGAGGGCCGTCTCGTGAAGCTCGGGGATCGGGTAACAGAGTCGCAGGACCTGGTGGTTGCGGAAGCCGCAGCTCTCGCGCTGCAGCACCAGCAGCCGGTAGGACTCGCTCGCCGCATCCCGCAGGTGGTTGTAGGCGCCGACCGCGAGATCCATCTCGGCCAGCAGCTCCTGCCGGGCCCCATCCGGCAGGCCCGGGACGAACAACATCTGATCGAGCCCGTCGAGCTCCTCGTTGATCTCGTTCAGCTCCGCGATCAGCCGAGCGAGGCGCTTCCCCGTGCGATCGAGGGACGCCAGACGCTCGCGGAACAGCGACTGGTCCCCAGTGTCGCTGACCTGAACGGCCATCCCCGTGCTGAACGCTGTCGTTGGCGTCGTAATCATCATCCCGACCTCTGCTGCCAAGCCTAGACCCTAACGGGGTCGAAGTGTACCAGGCTCGCCAGCGCTTTGCACCGCTCGAGCAACTGTTCGAGCGACAGATCCCGGAACCGGTCGACGCTGAACGCCTCC
>JAUVBO010000738.1 GCA_030591195.1 Pseudomonadota bacterium | reverse complement strand
GGCCGAAGCTGCGCAGCTGGTCGATGATCCGGCTCGCCCGCTGGACCTGGCCGTCGATCCGGTCGAGCTTCTCGCCGACGAAGCGCGTCGTCTCCGAGTCATCCGCCCGGCCGACGCGCCGGCGGATGCGCGCCGCGAGCAGGCCGATGTTGTTCAGCGGCTGGTTCAGCTCGTGGGCGACGCCGGTGGCCATCTCGCCGAGGCTGGCCATCTTCGCCGCCTGGATCAGCTGTAGCTCGTTGAGCTGCAGCTCGGCCTCGAGCTGCTTGCGCCGGCTGACGTCGAAGAACACCATCAGCCGACCTCGACAGTGGCCCTCGCCATCGACGATGTCGCCGATGCTGCTCTGTAGCAGCCGCGCCCGGCCGCCCCGATCGACGACCGCCTCCTCGCCCTCGGCCAGGGGAATCAGCGACTTCAGCGACATCTCCTCAGTCGCCGTGCGATGCAGCTCGGCGGTCAGCTGGTCGAGGGTCATGACCCCCCTGACCGCGGCCTCCGGGTAGCCGAGGATCGCCCCCGCCGCGCGGTTGAAGACCTGGATCTTGCCCTCGGCGTCGGTGGCGACGATCCCGACCCAGGCGGCTGCGTCGAGCAGGTTCTCGCGAAAGGCCAGGTGCCGCTCGGCCTCCATCCGGGCCGCCACCGCCTCACGCTCGGCGCTGCTGCGCCGTTCGATGTCACGGGCCAGGGCGCCGGTCAGCTGGTCGACCAGCCGGCGCAGCGGGTGATGCAGCACCCAGTTGGCCGTGACGAGCATGAAGAGGAACGCCAGCGCCAGGCCAAAACCCATCACCGCCGCGCCGATGGTCATGTAGCGCAGCAGTCCCTCTTCCTGGGGTAGCCGCGGCACGATCACCAGCAGGTCTCTGCGGGGCGAGAAGGGCGCGACGATCCAGGCGCCGCTCAGCCTCCCGAGGTCCTCGCGGATCTCCACCCGCGTCCCGCGAGCAGCGCGCTGGCCCGGGCCGTAGACCCGCGGCAGCATCGCGCTCACCGCCCGATCGGTGCTGTAGACCACCGCGCCGCTGCGGGTCGAAAGCAGCGCCATCGGCACCCCGGTCAGCACCGAGGCCTCCTTGACCACGCTCCGGGGGGGCTGGCTCGGGCGCGCAGCCCGGAGCCGGATGCAGACGTCGACCAGCCGCTCGCCGCTGGTCTCGAGCTGGTACTCGTTGTTCTCGATCGTGTCGCCGACGTCGTAGACCACCATCGCGACGCCGATCGCCAGACCGATGCCGAACACCACCAGGACGAAGCGGCGAAAGATCCGGCGAGCGCCATCGGTGGTCGATCGCTCGAGCTGATCAGGCTCGAGGTGGTCGAGCGGCTCGGCTCTGTCGAGGGTCGTCTGGCGGCGGCTCACCGGACAAATCTAGCAGCAATCATCTGGTTCAACGACAAATCCGACGAGCCGGACCATCGCAGTTTCCGGCGGTGGTTCTTTGATGCTAGGTTCTGTCGCCAGCCGGGCACCGTCTGCCCGAGCGACGAAGCCCAGGAGAACCGAGATGGCCAGATTCTTCACCCGTGAGCTGATCGAGGAGTCGATCGACGCCTGCAACGCCGACCAACAGCACCTCGAGCGCGCCAAGCTGCTCAACGGCAAGGTGATCCTGCTCGCCACCGACACGCCGGACGGCAAGGACGTCCACGTGACCTACAACTTCAAGGCTGGCAGCTGCAGCGGCTACGAGCTCGAGGAGGAGGCCGCGCCCTCCTCCCTGCGCGACCGCGCCTTCGTCCCGCTCAAGGACGGCCTGGTCCGGGTCGTCGCGTCCTACGACACCTTCGGCAAGCTCGATCGGGGCGAGCTCGAGCCCGCCGAGGCGATGAACAACAAGGAATACAAAATCGAGGGCAACATGATCATGTTGATGCCCCTGATGCAGGCGGTGGACTCGTGGACGAAGAAGGTCCGGGAGATCGCCAAGGAGTACTAGCGGCAGCTCTCTTGCGGCGGTGGCTGCTAGCACCGTGCTGGACGGTCGAGCGCGCCTCGCGTCACAGGTCTGGCCGTCCGTCGCCGCGCCATCGCGCGCTGACCTGGTGAACGAAGGTCTCCAGGCGAATCCGCTGGGCCGGACCCTCGGCGCCACCGTAGACCAGGCTCAACAATGGGGCGTCGCCGTGACGCGCGCGGATCACCGGCAGCGCGGCGGTGGCCGAGACCCCGACCATGCAGTTCAGGCCGGCGGCGGTGATCGCGCCGGTCGCACCGCGCTCGAGGAAGTCGGCGAGCTTGGCCACCACGTTGACGACCAGGAAGTTGGTCCGCGAACCGAGCAAGGGCCGGACGATGCGCAGCATCTGCCGCGGCGAGGGCTCGAGCACCAGCGGGCGCACCTGCTCGGGCAAACGACGGACGATCCCGCGCCGCACCCGGGCGCAGGTGGCGGACTTGAGCCCCTTGTACAGACCGGTGGGCTGGAGCCGCCGCGCCATGTCGCGCAGCTCGATGTGGGCCGACAGATCGAACAGGTCGATGAAGTACGGGCTGGGCCAGACCTCGCAGCCCATCGCCTCTAGGCGGGCGAAGAGCCCCGCGTTGCCGAGCGGGTGCAGGCGGGTGTAGAGGTCGCCTGTCACGCCGACCACCGGTCGATCGCCGGGGTTGCCGGATCGCGCGGTCTCCCACAGCTCGCGCACCGACAGCTCGAGCGCGGGGCCGGCGCCGCGGCGGGCGGCCACGGCATCGGCGACGCGCTGCAGCCCCTGGGCGAGCAGCGCGTCGCAAGTCCCCGCCGATCTCTCGTAGGGTCGCAGTCGCGTGGCGAGGATGTAGAGGATGTCGGAGGCGAGCAGCGCCCCGTAGAAGCGCAGCGCCTGCGGCGTGCCGAAGTAGTCCTCGAGAGGCTCCGCGAACACGTCCCACACCGGCACGCGCGGCAGATCGGCACGCTCGATCACCGAGCGAAAAGCGTCGCCCCACTGGCGCATCAGGCACGGCGTCAGGCAGCCTGGCGCGACGAACACGTCGCCGGGGGTCGGGCGGTGGTTGCGCAGCCAGCGCACGAGCTCGCCCGAGAGGATGGTCCAGGGGTGGCACTCTCGCCCGGAGCCATGCTCCTCGCCAAGGCGCACCGCTTCCTCGTCGGCGGGCGGCAGCATGACCGCCGATCCGCCGCCGCTGCGCAGGGCCGCAGCGTAGAGGCCGGTCACGTGACCCATGTCCGGGATAAAGAAACGGTGACCCGGGGCGCGATGAGTCTGGCCCGGCGTCCGTCGCCGGGCCGGTAGCGCCGGGCGACGCAGCACGCGGAACTCGTGGATCTCGTCGGCGAAGGCCTCGAGGCGCGTGACCAGCCCGGCCTCGGCGCGGTGCTC
>JAUVBO010000279.1 GCA_030591195.1 Pseudomonadota bacterium | reverse complement strand
TACGCGCCCGCGGCGCAGAGACAGCTCGACCACCAGCGGATCGTGGTCCATGATGCCGATCCTTCGCTCGCGCAGCACCCGTGCGCTCGCCTGGCTGACCACCCGGCTCCGGTAGAAGACATAGTCGAACCGCTGGGAGGTCAGGGTGGTGCCCCCGCTGTCGCGGCCGGCGTCTACCAGCTCGCTGGTCAACATCGCGTAGAGCCGGAAGTCGAGGCTGTCGCGCGCCACCGCCGCCGCGTCGAAGTTGAAGTCACCGGCGACCAAGATCTCCTCGTGGCCGAGCTTGCGAATGCTGGCGAGGATCTCCTCGGCCTGGCGCATCCGCCGCTCGCCGTCGAACGCGTCGAGGTGCAAGGACGTCACCGTCGCCAGGCTCCCTCCTGGGAGAGTGATCTCGGCCCCCTGGGCGGTGCGCCCCGTTGACGTCTTGAGCTCGACGAAGCGGGCCGGCAACCTCGTCAGCAGCGCGGCCCGGCGATCGTAACGGTCCTCGGGGATCTTGCCGCGCCAGCTCCGACCGAGCATCGCCACCAGCCGCCCGAGCTGCCGGGGATTCTTCAGCTCCTGCAAGGCGACGATCTGCGGGTCGACCTCCCGGATCACCTGTGCCACGTGGGCCAAGTCCTTGTCCGCCGCGCGGGAGTCGAGCGGCAGGTAGATCTTGCCGATGTTCCAGGTCAGCACCCGCAGGCTCTGACGGTCACCCAAGCCGCTCACCAGCGCTCCGTGAAGATAGCGGTTGACCAGATAGGACGCTCCCACCGTCAGCACCGTGCAGCCAAGCAGCAACAGCAGCCAGCGAAGCCACCCCGGCTCCGACCGCCCCGGCGAGGGGCCCTCGACGATCGAGTCGCCGGCGGGCACGGTCAGATCTTGATCACCACGTGGGAGCGTTTGCGGACCTCTCTCAGCCAGGCCTTGGTCGCCTTCTCCATCTTGTCCTGGTAGATCTGCTGCTTGAGCTGGCGGCGCACCTCCTTGTAAGGCCGTGCCGACGACTCCTGGCGGCCGGTGACCTGCACCAGGTGAAACCCCCGCGAGGTGCGCAGCGGTCCGCTGATCTCGCCCTTCTTCGCGGCGAAGACCACCCGCTCGACGCTCGGGGGCAGCGTGCCCCGGCCGAAGGTGCCCAGGTCTCCGCCATCGGACCGGGTGACCGAGTCCTCCGAGTGCTTCTTGGCCAGCGCGGCGAAGTCGGTCTTTCCCGCCCGGAGCTGGGCCAGCAACGCCTCGGCGTGCTTGCGCCGCTGCTTGACCTCGCCCGCCGAGGCTCCCTCGCGGATGGCGATGAAGATGTGCCGCGCCCGAACCTTGGTCTCCACGCCGAGGTCCCGCATGTTCTTCTGGTAGGCGGTCTTGATCTCGTCCTCGCCGACCGCCACCCGGGAACGGACCGCCGCGTTGAGCACCTTGAGGCGCAGCAGCTGGGGCCGGAGGATCTGCACCTTGTAGGAGCGGATCGACTTGCCCTCGCGCCGCAACGCCTCCTCGAGTTGCTCACGGGTGAGCTTGTTCTTGCGCATCACGTCGGCCACCGCCCGCTCCAGCTCGCGGTCGGTGATGCCGACCTTGAGCTTGCTCGCCTGCTGGGCGATCAGCTTCTCGTCGACCATGTGGTCGAGGGCCTGCTGGCGCAGCTCGACCAGCCGCTGACGTCGCATCTGCTTGTCCGGGATCTGCTGCAGCTGGCTCAGCAGCGGCCGGATCCGGCGATGGAGATCCGACTGAAGGATGATGTTGTCGTTGACCACTGCGGCGATCCGCTCGACCGTCCGCACGGTCTTGGCCGCCGCCGGGCCCGAGACGCCGCAGAGCACGGCGACGGCGATGAAGAGAAGGCTGCGCATCAAGAATCCTCGGTGCTGCTGGTGCTAGCGACCACGCGGCTGCTGGTGCCCATGAGGCGCGGGATCGGCCGGCTTGGCCCCACCCTTGACCCCGTGCTTGTCCTTGACGGCGCCCGGCTTGTCCAGCCTGACCTGGCCGAGGTTGTCCTCGAAGATCTCGACCTTGGCCTTCGCCTGGAGCTGCTCGACGAAGCGGTTGACCGCCGCAAACCGTCGCTCGGCGAACAGCCGGTTTTTTATCCGGAGCTTCTCGGTCTCGAACGGCCGTTCGAGCTTCGGTCGGTGGCCGGTCTTCATCAGCACCACCTGACCCTGGGCGGTCTTGACCGGACCACCGACCTCCCACATCTTCTTCAGCGCGAAGGCCACCTTGACCAGACCTGCGGGCAGCTTGGTGCTCTCGGCGCCGAAGAAGTCGACGTTGCCACGCTGGGCCTTGGTCGAGGCATCGATGCTGTACTTGGCGACCAGCGAGTTGAAGTGGCGCACGTTGCCTGGCTTCTGCTTCGCCTCGGCGAGGACCTGAGCCGCCTCGGCGGCGGTCTTGACGACGACCTGGCTGATCCGGACCTGCTCCGGGCGCTGGTAGAGCTGCTTGTTCTTCTCGTAGTAAGCCCGGGCGTCCGCGTCGGTGATCTGCTCGAACTTGACCAGCTCCTTGTGCAGCGCCTCCATCAGCCGGTCGACCATCACCCGCTTGACCCGACGGATCACCTCCGGGTCACGGTGCAAGTCGCGCTGCTTGGCCTCGCGGGCGAGGACCTCGAGCCGCACCATGTTCTTGAGGTATTCCTTCTTCCGGTCGAGCGAGGTATAGCGCATCCGAATGTAGGGGTTCTGCCGGTTGAGCGCGGCGGTCAGCTGGCCGACGGTGATCAGCGTCTGCTTGCCAATCTTCGCCACCGGGCGCTGCAGCGCCGGGTCGGTGTCGGTGGCCCTGGGCTCCTGCCGACCACCACCGGTGGGCTTGACACCTCCGTCGCAGCCCGCGACCAGGAACGCACCGAGCAACCCGGCGAAGATCGCGCCGTCCCGTCGTCGTCCCCCCCGCTCGCTTCGAAACGCCATATCAAAAACCCTTTAATTCAATAGGTTTGGTTAGCACGGGGGACAATGAGCTCGCAAGACCTTATTTCCCGCTAGACCTCGATGGACCCTGCTCCGGTTGCCAACGAGTATTCTTCCGTAGACTTGGCCCTGCTCTATCTGCGGGTCAGTCGTGAGATCACGCCGAGGTCGCCAACGACGAAGAACGCCTCGGCCGATCGGCCCCAGAGCCCGTAGATGTCCTCGCAGCCCCAGCCGACCATGCCGAGGGTCGGCGCGGCGGGACGACGGATGTCCGCCGCAGCCCGCCTCCAGCGCGTACCGTCGTGGCTCAGCAGGGTGCCATAGCTGCCAGCGGCGAGCAGCAGGTCGGCACCGCAGCCCCAGACCCGCAGCAGCCCACCTGGCGTCTCGGGGCTGGGCATCCGGTTCCACATCCGACCGTCGAAGCGATAGATCTCACCGCTGGTCCCCACGGTGAAGATCTCCTTCGCCGAGCGGCCCCAGACGCTGGTCAGGTAGCCGCCGACCGCGAGCGTCTCCGTGTGCCGCCAGCTCGTGCCGTCGAATCGCAGCACCGCGCCCCCGTCGCCGACGGCATAGACGTCGTTGCGCCCGCTGCCCCAGACGCCGCGCAGGGCCTCCTTGAACGGCGCCGGCATCAGCTGCCAGCCCCGCCCGTCGAAGCGCATGATCACGCTCGACTGGCGGAAGCGACCGCCGACGATGAAGATGTCCTCGGCGGCGCTGCCCCAGATGTCGAGCAGGTCCTCGTCGGTGGGCGTCTGCACCGACCGCCAGCTCGCGCCATCGTAGTGGATCACCGTCCCGCCGTGCCCGACGGCGTAGACGTTGTCGGACGCGCTACCCCAGACCGCCTCGAGGTCGGCCTCGGTGGCCGTCTGGGGCATCGGCGCCCAGCGCGGATCGGTGCCGGCCGACGGGCCGCCCTGGAGCTCGAGCGCGATACCGCCCACCCCGACCGCGATCACCCGCCCGGACGCGTCCGTCCCGTCGCCCCAGATCCCGCGCAGCCGCGCGCTTCCCGGCGAGCTGAGCGCCTGCCAGCCGACCTTGCCCTCGTGGCGCAGGATCGCGCCGTCGCCGACGGCGACGATCACCGTGCCGTCGCCGTGCAGCCCGCGCAGGTCGGCCTTGGTCACGCCGGCCGAGACATCGCGCCAGGTCGCGCCATCGAGCTGCAGGATCGTCCCGCCGTCACCGACGGCGTAGGCGTCGCTCGCCGACCGGCCCCAGACCGCGTGCAGCGACCGGGTGGTCGGGCACTGCATCGGCGACCAGCTGCTCCCGTCAAAGCGCAGGATCGCCCCACCGTCACCGACGGCGAAGACTTCCTGCGCCGAGGCGCCCCACACCGCGCGCAGCGAGGCGGGGGTCGCGGTCGCGGTCCAGCTGGCGCCGTCGAAGCGCAGCACCACGCCGTCGCCGACGGCGTAGACCTCGCTCGCCGAGGCGCCCCAGATGCCCCGCAGGTCGGCCGCCGTCGGGCTCGGCTGGGCGACGAACCCCCCGGCCGCCAGGCGCAGGATCGCGCCCTCGGCGCCCACGGCGAGCACGTCGCCCCCCGAGCTGCCCCAGGCCGCCTCGAGCGCGATGCCCTTCGGGGAGGCCAGCGGGGTCCACTGGGTCCCGTCGAAGCGCAGGGCGGCCGGTCCGGTGCTGCCCCCCTCGCCGACGAAGATCACGTCGCTCGCCGAGCTGCCCCAGATCCCGCGGATCCGCCACTTGACCAGCGGTGGCGTCGCCTGGGTCCACCGCTCGCCGTCGAAGCGGAGGATCTGTCCGTGCTCGCCGGCGGCGAAGGCGTGGTCGCCGGCCGGACCCCAGACCGCGTTGAGGCCGGCGAGGTCACCGGCTGCCAGGCCGCTGGTGGCGTGGTGACGCGCCGTGACGTCGTAGGCGCACACGCCGCAGTCACCAGGGCAGCTGGAGCAGGTCTCGCGGTCGGCGCAGCTGACCACCTCGTCGTCGCAGTAGCCGTCGCCGCAGACACGCTCGTCAAAGGGGAGGAAGGGGCTCGACTCGCAGACGCAGTCGTCGGGGCAGAGCTCGCCAGCGCTGCAGACGCCGTCGCCGCAGCGGCAGTCCTGGGGACAACGCTCCGGTGTCTCGTCGCGATCGCAGGTCCCGCTGCCGCAGTCGCATTCGCCACAGCCGCCGTAAAACGGCGGCGAGAGCGCCTCGCCCGGCCCGCAGCGCCCGTCGCCACAAAAACCGCAGTCTGGCTCGCAGTGGCCGACCTCCTCGGGGGCGCAGCGCCCGTCGCCGCAGCGGCAGTCCTGGGGACAGGTGCCGGGGTATTCGCCCTCGTCGCAGCGCCCGTCGCCGCAGCCATCGCAGCGGGTCGTGACCCGCCGGTAGGCGTAGCGCCGATCCGCGATCCAGCCGACCTCGCAGCGCTCGCCGGGTAGACAGCCCGCGCCCGCCAGGCTGGCGCAACAGGGCAGCAGCTCGCGCGGATCGACGCCGAAGACCGCCTCGGCGGCGGCGTTGCTGACGCAGCTGCCACCGGCGAGCAACGCGCAGCTCTGGACCGGCGAGGGCGCGGCCGCGACCAGCTCGAGGCAGGTCTCGCCCGGGGCGCAC
>JAUVBO010000249.1 GCA_030591195.1 Pseudomonadota bacterium | reverse complement strand
GCGGCGCTGCGGCGCAACGACATCGTCTTCGGCAGCGTGGTCAGCGCCGACTTCAAGGCGACCGCGGTCGTCGGCCTGCTGCGGGCCGACGCGAGCGACGAGGCGAGCCTCGAGGCGCTGCGGGCCGTGGTCGCCGAGACCCCCGGGCCCGAGCCGGTGCACATCGCCGGGATGCCGCTGGTGCGCGACCTGATCGGCAAGGGGATCCGCACCGACATGCGGCGCTTCTTGCCCCTCGGTCTGTTGGTGATGCTGATCTTCCTCTTCCTCTTCTTTCGCCAGCTGCGCGGGGTGCTGCTGCCGTTCACCGTCGTGGTGCTGTCGATGGTCTTCACCATGGGCTTGGTGCCGCTGCTCGGCTGGAAGATCCAGATGATCACCATCCTGCTGCCGGTGATCCTGCTCGCGATCGCCAACGACTACGGCATCCACCTCGTCGCTCGCTATCAGGAGGTCAACCGGCCGGGCAACCAGCTGACCTCGCGCGAGCTCGCTCGCAACGTCATGATCGAGCTCGCCAAGCCGATCGCGATCGCCGGCCTGACAACCATCGCCGGGCTGCTCTGCCTGATGCTGCACATCATCGTTCCGGCGAAGCAGCTCGGGGTGCTGGCCAGCGCCGGCATCGGCTACGCGCTGCTGGCCAGCCTGCTGCTGATCCCGGCGCTGCTCGCGCTGCTGCCGAAGGCCAAGCCGATGATCACCGCGGTGGACGCCGGCCAGGGCAAGGTGCGGCTGCTCGAGCGCGGGCTGGCGAGCCTCGCCCGCGGGGTGGCGGCGAATCCGAAGCAGATCATCGTCGGCTTCGTCGCGATCACCGGGGTGGTGGGCATCGGCATCGGTCGGGTCGAGATCGACACCAACACCGTCAACTACTTCCCCGACGACCACCCGGTGAAGGTCGCCTCGCGGATCGCCGACGACCACTTTGGCGGCTCGACGACCTTCGCGGTGGCGATCGAGGGCGACATCAAGCACCCCGATGTGCTGCGGCGGCTCGACGACCTCGAGCAGCAGCTCAAGGCCCTGCGCCTGGTGGACCAGACGACCTCGATGGCGAAGGTCATCCGGCAGATGAACGAGGTGATGAACGGCGACGACCCGAAGCACGACCGGATCCCCGACACGCGCGAGGCCATCGCCCAGCTGCTGCTGATGTACGAAAATGGCGGCGCGCCGGAGGACTTCGACCGGCTGGTCGACTTTCGCTATCGCAACGCGCTGCTCAGCGGGCGGATCAACACCCAGAGCACCAAAGAGCAGGCCGAGGTGATCCATTTCCTCCGCGACTACGTCAAAAAAGCAAACGCACGCCTCGCCGCCGAGTCCACCCCGGTGACTCCGCCTCCCGCGGTGACGGGCGGGGCCGTGGCGGAAGCAGACGACGAGGCGGACTCTCCGTTCACGATGGCCGGCGGGGCGGCTGGTGGGGCGAAGACGAACGAGCCAGCGGGCCCTCGGGGGGGTCGGTTCACGATGATCGGGGGCTTCGGCGTGCTGTTCAACGACCTGGTCGACGCGGTGGTCTTCGGGCAGCTGTCGAGCCTCGGGCTCGCGCTGGTGCTGGTGGTGCTGATCGTCTCGGTGCTCTTTCGCTCGCTGGTCGCTGGCCTGCTTGCTGGCGGCACGCTCGGGCTGGCGATGGCGTTCCTCTTTGGCCTGATGGGCCTGCTCGGCATCGAGCTCAACCTGCCGACGGCGATGATGTCGTCGATCATGATCGGCGTCGGGGTCGACTACACGATCCACTTCCTCTGGCGCTACCGTGACGAGCGCCGCGAGGGCCGCGGGCCAGCCGAGGCGGTGTTCTCGACGCTGACCACCACCGGGCGGGGGATCATCATCAACGCGCTGTCGGTCGTCGTCGGCTTCGCCGTGATGCTGCTCTCGTCGTTCACGCCGGTGCGCTACTTCGGCTTCCTCGTGGTGGTCTCGATCAGCGCCTGCCTGCTCGGGGCGATGGTGCTGATGCCCGCGTTGATGCTGCTGCTGCGCCCGCGCTTCGCCGAGCCGGCGCCAAGCGGCGATAAGGACTGACCGAAACAGTGAACCGATCGATACTCACCGAAGCTCTCGCAGGAGGCTGACGATGAACAAGAGAAACACGCTGACGGCAACCATCACGCTGGTGGTCCTGGCCTGGACCGTGCCAGCCGGGGCGAAGCAGCCGACGGCCCGCGAGATCGTCGACCGCGCCTGGTGGTCGGCCAAGCTCGACGGGGCCGAGATGATCAGCACGCTGATCATCAAGAACGCTCGTGGGCAGCAGCGGGTGCGCAAGACCGCGGCGATCAGCAAGCTCTACGACCACGGCAAGACCGAGAAGCGGTTGATCCGCTTCCTCTCGCCGGCCGACGTCAAGGGCACCGGCCTGCTCAGCTACGACTACGAGAAGAAGGATGACGACATCTGGTTCTTCCTGCCAGCGCTGCGCAAGACGCGACGGATCGTCTCGTCGGAGAAGTCCAAGAGCTTCATGGGCTCGGAGTTCACCTACGCCGACATCACGCCGTCGTCGACCGACGACTTCAACCACCAGCTGCTGCGCTCGGAGAAGGCCGGCGGCGTCGACTGCTGGGTGATCGAGGCCAAGCCGAAGAACGGCCGGATCGCCGACGAGAACGGCTACAGCAAGCGGATCGCGTGGATCGGCAAGAAGGACTACGTGGTCCGGCGGGCGCACTCGTTTGACCTCAAGGGCCGGCTGGAGAAGAAGCTCGAAGCTGGCAGCGTCAAGGAGGTCGACCCCAAGAAGCACCGCTACCGGCCGATGAAGATGAAGATGGTCAACGTGCAGAACAAGCGCAGCAGCGAGCTGGTGGTGGAGAAGATCAAGCTGCGCGCTGACATCCCCGACAAGTACTTCACCACCCGCTATCTCGAGCGGGTGTAGTCCCGCCCCGAGGGGGGCTTAGCTGATCACCTCGTCGGCGAGCTCACCGGAGAGGAACTTCTGCTCGAGCGAGTCGACCAGCCGGGCGAAGCGTTCGCGCTGGGCGTCGTCGGTGAAGTGCAGGTGGACGCCCATGCCCCGGTCGTCCTGGCCGCGCACCAGGCGGGTCACCCGACCCTTGAGGTCGCACGGGGGGTGGTCGGGGGGCACGATCAGCAGCCGGATCGGCGTGTTCAGGTCGAGCAGCTCCCGCGAGCGGAGGAAGATCCCCTCCTCGTGGATGTCGCGGGTGAAGTTGACCCGGCGTCCGGTCCGCGCCGAGTAGGTCACCATCAGCTTGATCGGCAGCCGCCGGTTGCGCCGCTTGTCATCCACCGCGCCGCGGGCCCAGCTGTTGACGTAGGCGACCTTGTTGCGCTCGGCCGGGTGGGCCTGGACTCCGACGCCCGCGCGTGCCCGCGGATCCTTGAGCTGGGTCCGCCGCCAGGTCACCACGCCGCGGACGAAGAACCGCGGGCCGCCGACGAAGGTGATCTCGATCCGCACCGGGGTGCCCACCTCGGGCGGGGTCTCGGTCGGCACGAAGATGCCCCCACCGAAGATGTTCGGATCGAAGAACCGGTCCCACTCGTCGGAGGAGGGCACGCGCAGGCGCATCCGCAGGATCGCCGCCTCACCCCAGCTGGCGAAGGTCGCCTCGCTCGCTTGCTCGGCGGCGCGGGCCGCGCGGTCCTTGTCGGCGTCTGCCCCCGCCTGGGGCGACGCGACGGACGGCATCGGCTGGGGCGTCGGCGGCTTCATCGACAGGGCGTCGAGCGCCTCGACCTCCCCGGTGTCGAGTCCGGCGACTTCGGGCGACGAGGGCGCGGGAAACGCCGCTTGCAGGTCGCTACGGACCACGCTCGAGCGCGTCGGCCGCACCGGCTCGGCCTCCTCCTTGGGCGGCGGCGGCGAAGGCCTCGGGGCGGTGTTTTCCTCGACGGTCGGCACCATCGCCAGCGCTTGCCGCATCTCCTCGATGGTCTGGAACCGGTGGGCCGGGTCTTTCTCCAGGGCCTTGAGGATCACGTCCTCGAGCCGTGCCGGGACGGCCGGGATCAGCAGCCGGGGCGGCGGCGGCGGCGTCTGCACGTGCGCCATCATGATGTCGAAGGCGCTGTCGGCGTAGAACGGCACCATCCCGGTGGCCATCTGGTAAAGCGTCACGCCGAGGGAGTAGATGTCCGAGGGGCGGTCGATGGTCTTGAGCGCCTTGCACTGCTCGGGCGACATGTAGAGCAGCGTGCCGAGCATCGCTCCAGGCGCGGTCTCGGTGGGGGCGGTCTCGGCCAGCACCTTGGCGATGCCGAAGTCCATCACCTTCGGGTACTCGTGGCCGTCGATGCGGGCGAGGATGATGTTCGATGGCTTGATGTCGCGGTGGATCACGCCCTGTTCGTGGGCGTAGCCGATCGCGTCGCACACCGGATCGATCACCTCGCGGATCCGCGCCACGGGCATCGGCCCGTCAAGGTCGTAGAGCAGCTGGTCGAGGGTCGTGCCCTCGAAGTACTCCATGATGATCGAGTAGATGTGGTCGGTGCTGACGAAGTCCTGGACGGCGATGATATGGGGATGGCGCAGCTTGGCCTGGACCTTGGCCTCGGCCTCGAACCGCTTGCTCAGCAGCGGGTCCTCGGAGAGGAACGCCGCGAGCAAGACCTTGATCGCCACCTGCTGGCCGAGACGGATGTTCGTCCCGCGATAGACCACGGCGGTCGCCCCGCGGTTGATCACCTCGTCCAGTCGGTACACCCCATCGAGGGTGTAGCCGATCAGCGCCTCTCCAGAGCCGATGTCCCGGGGGATCCCCGAGGTGGACGCGGTGGTCAGCCAGGCGCCGCAAACCTCGCAGAACCTGGCCTTCATTGTCAGGTGTGCACCGCAACGACGGCAGTACGGCACCATAGTCCTCCCATGCTAGAGCGAGCGCATACTAGCATACAGTGCGCATCCCGAAAACTGCGGCATCTTGCGATGGGGTACCGCACAGTCCTGATATTGCGCACGTTTTCGTTGCGCTTTCTCCTGTGTCAGTCCGTCAGGGCCACCACCCGATAGAAGCGACCCCGTTTGGCGAGCACGGCGACAGCCCCGAGGCGGTTGAAGCGCGCCAGGGCAAAGTAGCGACCACGTCGGGCGCTGGACGCGATCCTGGCCGGCGGAGGGCCGAACCGTCGCCGCATGTCGCCGGCATCGAGCACCACCAGGCGGCGCAGGCGGAGTCGGCGCTGGCGCGCGCGCCGGGTCAGCTGGCGGATCCGTGCGCCGATCTCGCCTTGGCCGGAGAGCAGCTCGCCGTCGAAGTCGACCTTCGCCGCGCAGAGCGGCAATGCGGCGGCTGAATCTCCCCCGAGCAGCGCGTTGAAGAAGCTGCGGGCCACCAGCCGGGCGAGGAAGGGCGCCCCCTTCGAGTCGGTCAGCGGGGGCGCCGCAGCTGGTCTCGACGTCGTCGTCGGTCTCGATCTCGGTGGCGCGGCCGTTGGTCTCGACGTCGGGCCGACGCAGACGAGGGCCGCCAGGGCGAGGCCGGTGGCCGATCGCCGGCCTCGCGTCCGCCGCGAGTCGCGGCGGACGCTCACCGGAGACGCCGCGTGGCTCGAGGTCACCGTTGGACCTTACCCACCTGGACCCGGGCGGCGCGGAACACCCGGCCGTCGAAGCTGAAGCCGGCGCCGAACTCGGCGGTGACCAGGTTTTCCTGGGCCGGGTCTTCCACCTGGGTCACGGC
>JAUVBO010000452.1 GCA_030591195.1 Pseudomonadota bacterium | reverse complement strand
ATCGTCACGCTCTCGCTGCTGGCGATTGTGGCGATCGTCGCCATCCTGTGGGTCGCGTTCCGCTCCCTGCGCGACGCGCTGCTGGTGATGGTCAACCTGCCGCTTTCCCTGGTGGGTGGCGCCCTGATCGTCTGGGCCACGGGAAGCGTGCTCTCGGTGGCGCATCTGGTGGGCTTCGTCACCTTGTTCGGCATCGCCACCCGCAACGGCATCATGATGATCACCCACTACCGGCACCTGATGACCGCCGAGGGTGCCAGCTTCGACGAGGCCGTGCGCCGGGGCAGCATCGAACGGTTGGTTCCGGTGCTGATGACCGCTCTGGCCGCCGGCCTGGCGCTCTTGCCCCTCGCCATCGCCATCGGCGAGCCGGGCAACGAGATCCAGTCCCCGATGGCGATCGTGATCCTCGGGGGCCTGGCCACCTCGACCGCCCTCAACATGATCGTGGTCCCGACGCTATTTCGAAAATTCGGAGCCAGGAGCTCCATCGGTTGATCTCGCTCATCCGCTGAGGGAAGGTTGGCGGCGATGATCCAGATCGCAGCACGGATAACCGGTCTCGCCCGACGCCTGGGCGCCCATGCCTGGGCCACGCTGCTGGTCTCGAGCCTGCTCACCGTCGCCAGCGTGGTGATCATCAACCGCGGGCTGTCGTTCAACAGCGACCTGACTGATCTGTTGCCCCCGGACCATCCCGATCTGGTCACCCTGCGTGAGATCGAGGCCACCTACCCGACTGACACCGGCTTCATGGTGTTGCTCAGCCGGAACTACCACTTTGCCGTCGACGCCCAGGGGCGGGCGATGGTCCACGACGGCCGCGTCTGGCACCGTCACCAGACCGGCGGCGCGCTGCACGCGGTGTTCGGTTTCTCTCCCACCGAGGTCTTCGCCGCCGGCGCCGGTGGACGAGTACACCGCTACGACGGCAAGCGCTGGAATCCCTCGGCTCCAGCCGGCAAGGTCACCATCCGCGACCTCTGGGGCCGGTCACCACAGACCATGCTCGCCGTGGGTGACGGTGGAGCGATCCAGCGCTTCGACGGCAAGGCCTGGCACGTCGAGGCGGCGCCGACCCGGGCGACGCTGCGGGCGCTCTGGGGCAATCCCGGCGGCGTGGTATACGCCGTTGGCGACCGGGGAACCGTGCTCCGGCGCATCGGCCGGGGGCGCTGGCGGCGCGAGGCCCTGCCACGATCGGTCTGCGGCGAGGCCGGCTGCGAGCGGCTGATCCTGCGCGGGGTCTGGGTCGCCGACAGCGGCGAGGTCTACGTCGTCGGCGACGGCGGACTGCTGCTGGTCCGAGCCCCGGCCGTCGTCGCCGATGAGGCGAGCAAGCGCGCCGCTCGACCCGCCCGCTGGCGGCGACAGCCGACCGGCACCGACCAGCGGCTCTCGGCGGTCTGGGGCGTCGGTGCAGACTACGTCGTCGCCGTGGGCGACGCGGGCACCCGCCTGCGCTACGACGGCGAGCGGGTGGTTGCCGAGCCGGCCAAGGTGCACCAGGGCGCGGACCTGCTGGCGGTGCATGGCGTGGCCCGCGACGTGGCCTGGGCCGCGGGCGACCGCTGCGCCTACCTCCGCCGGACCCGTGAGCTCGACTTCTGGTGGCACGAGCCCCTCGATACCGTCGACCCGGGAGGGGCCTGGCCGCCCGCGGCCTTCGTCGCTGATCGGGCCGCCTGCGACTCGCGCTACACCGCGATCTGGCGGCCGCCAAACGACATGAGCCGGGTCGAGGCCTTCGTGCCCAAGCTCGCCGCGCTGCTCGAAGAGAGCCCCGGCGTTGGCCGGGTCGAGTATCGCAAGCCGGTGCGGTTCTTCAAGGACCGGGCGCTCTACTACCTGCCGGTCAAGGACCTGCAGCGGCTCTACCAGGAGCTGAAGGAGACGCTCGACCGGGAGACCGCCAAGGCCAGCGGCCTGTTCGTCGACCTCGACGAGGACGAGGGTGAGGTCCAGGGCAAGCAGGACCCAGCCAAGAAGAAGCTCGAGGACCTGTTCGCCAGGTATGGCAAGCAGGCCCGACAGCTCGGGCGCAGCGACCTCTATCAGCACTACGACGAGGCCTCGATCGGGGTGGTGGTCTTCCCCAAGCGGGGCGCGGGAAACCTGGCCAACCTGCGCCGGCTGCGGGGCGAGCTCCAGCGCGTGATCGACAGCACCGACTACCGGCGCAAAGTCGACCCGCTGATGCGGATCGACATCGGTGGCGACGGCGTGAGCAAGATCCGCGAGTATGAGGAGACGATCAACGACATCACCGGCCTGGCCTGGCTGGCGATCGTCGGTATCGTGCTGATCCTCGCGGCCTACTTCCGTCGGCTGGTCGGGCTGCTGTTCGTGCTCGTGCCGCTGTCGATGAGCATCACCTGGACCTTCGCCTTGACCACGCTGACCATCGGCACGCTCAACACCGTCACCGGCTTCCTCTTCGCCGTGCTCTTCGGCCTCGGTATCGACTATGGGCTGCAGATGTACGGCCGCTATCGCGAGGAGCGCCTCGCCGGCGCGGACGTCGACCAGGCGATGGACGCCACGGTGCTCGAGACCGGTCGCGCCACGGTGACCTCGGCGACCACCACTTCGGCAGCGCTGCTGACGCTGATGGTCGCCGACTTCCGCGGCTTCTCCGAGTTTGGCTTCATCGCCGGCGTCGGCGCGATCCTCTCGCTGGCGGCGTTCCTGCTGGTGCTGCCGGCGCAGATCCACCTCGCCGAGCGCCTTGGCCTGCTGCGCCTGCGGGCCGCCACGACCGCTGGTGGCGAGGGCAACCCTGCGCGCCGGCGGGAGGCGCCGCTGCGCTGGCCGCGGCTGGTGCTCGCCCTGTCGCTCGCCGGGGCGGCCTACGGCGTCTTCGGGGCGGTCAACGTTCAGTTCGAGTACGACCACCGGGTGCTGCGGTCGGTGGGCAAGCCGAACGAGATCCTCAGCCGCAGCAACCACTGCTTCGGCGGGTCGATGACGCCGACGATCTTCCTCGCTGGCTCGCGGGACGAGCTGCGCGCGGCCCTCGACGGGCTGCAGCGCAGCCGGGAACGGCTGATCGCCGCGGGCGAGACGAGTCCGGTGCGAAAGACATCGTCGATCCTCGCCGTGGTCCCCGATCGGCAGCCGGAGAAGAAGCAGCTGCTGCGGCGGGCGGCGAAGCTGCTGCACAGCAAGCGCTGGAACCTCGTCAGCGAGGATCTCAAGCGCAAGATTCAGCTCGGCCAGCTGCGGCGGATGTCGCTCGCCGCGCCGTTCGGCCTCGCCGAGCTGCCGCCGGCGGTGCGGCGTGCTTTCCACGGCCCGGGCTTCGGCGACGCCTGGATCGGCCAGGCCTACTACGGCGGCAACATCAGCGACAGCCGCCAGGCGCGGCGGCTGAAGCAGCAGATCGGGAATTTTCCCGGTAGCCCCTGGCTCAGCCTCGGACGGCTGTTGCCCGCCGGCGCGAAGGTCTGGATCGAAGGCCAGCGGGTCGAGGTCCGCTGCGCGGCGGACACGCGCGAGGTCTGCCGCGAGCGCCTGACCGGGCTCGAGCACCAGGGCCAGCCGGCCTTGGTCAAGGTCGTCGACACCGCGCAGGCCTACGACGAGGGGCTCGCGGTCGAGGGCGGGCTGCGTGGCGACCTGCTGGCGATCGCCGCCAAGGGGCTGGTGCCGGTCAAGCGCAGGCTCGACCGGGTGATCGCCCCCTCGGGCCGGTTCAAGGCCTCGAGCGGCGAGCTGGTGCTGACCGAGGTGGTGGAGGTGATGCTCGGCGATGCCCGGCTGGCGATGGCGCTCGCGTTGGCAGCGGTGTTTGTCTTCTGCTTGATCGATTTTCGCAGCCTGCGGTTGGCGGCGCTGGCCTGCGCTCCCCTCGGCTTCGGGCTGCTGTGGATCTTCGCCCTGCTGCACGCGATGTCGCTCAAGCTGAACATGTTCAACTTCGTCGTCCTGCCGGCGCTGGTGGGCATCGGCATCGACTACGGGGTGCACTACGTCCACCGGCAGAAGGAGGACGGAGGCGTGCCTGTAGCCCAGGTGCGCGGTGCGCTCTACTGGGTGCTGCTCTTCTGCGCCGCCACCTCGGTGATCGGCTTTGGCAACATGGCGCTGGCCAGCCACCCGGGGCTGCGTTCGCTCGGCGAGCTGGCGATCATCGGCCTGGCCTGCATGTTCGTCGCCTCGAACTACACCCTGCCGGCCCTGCTAGACCTGCATCAGCGCCGGCGTCGCTAGTACCTCGGCACAGTGGTTTTGATCAGTTGCTCTGATCGCCGGCGAATTCTTCCGCTGCGGCACGGCAAGCGTGGCGCTCGGTGTTCCGCAATGTTCGGCCTCTGCGCGACGGTAGCCGTGGCGCTCACCCCGGAGTTCCGAAATGTTCGGTCTCTACGCGACGGTAAGCGTGGCGCTCAGCCCGGAGTTCCGAAATGTTCGGCCTCTGCGCGACGGTAGCCGTGGCGCTCACCCCGGAGTTCCGAAATGCT
>JAUVBO010000332.1 GCA_030591195.1 Pseudomonadota bacterium | reverse complement strand
GCCAGCTTCGCCGGGTCGACCACTTCGGCCGGCGTGGACTCGGGCTCGGCTTCGATCGTCTCGCCGTCGCACTTGGTCCCGCACGGCGGACCGTCTTCATCCGGCTGGTGAGCGCAGCCCGACCACCACCCGGACAGGACGCAGGCCGCCACCAGGACCCCCTGCGCCCGTGCAAAGCTTGTTTTGGTCAAACGCCTCTCCCTTACTCTTCCCCCCCCAGGGCGGCAAGTGGACTCGCCGGTTGCTTTGCTGAGCCTGCCAGCATCTTTCGGGCCAACCTGAGCCCCGAGCGGCCGAGTGATTCCGGGCAACTAGCCATCTCGATCGGCAAACAGCCGGCCACAGTCGCCACCGCCGCCGGCCAGTGGCCTGGCCACCAGCCACCGAGAATCGTCACGCTCGTCCGCGCCGGGTGCGCTATCATCCGGCTCCGCCCCAGCGAGTCGACAGCAGCTTGAGAGCCTACTTCCGCTTCGTGCTCGGTCACCGGGTGACCGTCCTGATCCTCTGCCTGGTGGTCACCGCTGCCTCCGGCGTCTGCCTCACCGACGCGGTGATCGCGACGTCGATCAAGAAGATGTTCTTCGGTGACCGGCCGCAGTACGCCCGCTACCTCGAGCGAATGCGCAAGTTCGCCAACGACGAGGTCTTCATCATCGCCTACGAGGATGACGATCCCCTCGCCCCGGCGAGCCTGGCCCGCCTCGCCCGGGCGATCGCGCGCACCGAGCGGATGCCGGACGTCGCGCGCACCGACAGCCTGCTCAACGCCCAGCGGATCTGGGCCGAAGGAGGAGCCACCCTCCACGTCGAACGCTACGCCAAGCTCGCCCGGGAGGCGAAGAGCGACGCCGAGCGTCAGGCCCTGCTCGCGGCGCTGCGCAAGGACGACCAGCTGCGCGATCTGTTGATCTCGGCCGATGGCCGCCACACCGCCGTGGTGGTCGAGCTCGAGGTCGATCCCGACCGGCTGGCGGAGAGGACGCCCGGGCTGGTGACCGAGGTCTTCGAGCACTTCCGCGACGCCGGCTTCGACCCCCGACGCCTGCACCGGGCGGGCATCCCGGCGCTGCTCGGCGAGATCATGGATCAGACCCAGAGCAACCTGAAGCTGCGCTTCCCGATCTCGATCCTGGCGCTGCTCGGCGTCGTGCTGCTGCTCTTCCGGCGCCTCGCCCCGGTGGCGCTGGTGATGGGCGTCTCGGGGCTGTCGGTGGTCTGGACCATGGCCTTCGCCCGGCTGCTCGACCGCGAGCTGTCGATCTTCCTCAGCATGGTCCCGGCGGTGATCCTGATCGTCGCCTTCTCCGACGTGATCCACCTCTGGAGCGCCTACCAGCTCGAGCTACGCCGGGGCAAGACCCACCGCGACGCGATCCTCGCCAGCGCCACCGACGTCGGCACCGCCTGCCTGCTGACCTCGCTGACGACCTTCGTCGGCTTCGTCTGCCTCTCGCTGGTGCCAACGCCGATGTTCCGCCTGCTCGGCGTGGTACTCGGCTTCGGCGTCGCCACCGCCCTGCTGGTGGCGATGACGCTGGTGCCGATCGCCCTGTCGTTCATCCGCCCGAAGGTCGGCCCGATCGACGACGCCGTGGCCGGGGGCGCTCGCGCCACGCACCTCGACGACGGCTGGCTCGACGCGGTGATCGGGGCCTTCGCCCGCCTCTCGGCGGCGAGGCCCCGCGCGGTGATCGGGGCCTTCGCCCTGCTCCTCGGCCTCGCGGTGGCAGGCACCGCGGTGCTCAACATCGAGACCGAGATCGCCGAGCGGATCGACGAGGACAGCGACTTCCGCCGGGACAAGCGCTACTTCGAGCGCCATTTCTCGGCGACCAACATCCTCGAGCTGTTCGTCGACTGCCCGGCGGACCGCAAGCTGACCGATCAGGAGATCTTCGCCCGGGTGGCGGCGCTGCAGCGCCAGCTCGAGGCCCTGCCCAAGGTCGACCGCGTGATCTCGCTGGTGACCCTGCTCGAGACGATGCACCGCGCCCTCGGGGCCGAAGGCCGGCTGCCGACGAGCAACAACGCGATCGCCCAGTACTTGCTGCTGTTCGAGATCTCGGGGGGCGAGGAGCTCGAGCGCCTGGTGGACTTCTCCCGGCGCTCGATGCGGCTGTCGCTACGGATCAACGACTACGGGGTGCGCGCGACCTACGAGGTCGGCGAGGAGGCTCGCCGCCTGGCCGCCGCGGCCCTCGGTGACCTGGCGAAGTCAGAGCCGACCAGCCTGTCGTACATGATGGGCTGGTGGCTCGGCTCGATCATCGAGGGCCAGCGCCGGGGCCTCGGGCTGTCGATCCTGCTGATCGCGGTGATGATGGCGATCGGGCTCCGCTCGCTGCGCGTCGGCGTGGTCTCGATGGTGCCGAACCTGCTGCCGCTGCTCTGCCTCGGCGGATACCTCGGCGCCTTCGTCGACCGCGTCGACTCGGACACCCTGCTGGTGGCGATGATCGCCGTCGGCATCGGCGTCGACGACACGATCCACTTCCTGATGCGCTACCGGATCGAGGCCGGGCGGACCGCCGACCGCGCCCTGGCGCTCAGGCGGACCTTCGCCTTCTCGGGCCGGGCGATCGTGCTCACCACCGTGGTGCTGGCGGTGGGCTTCGCGCCGTTCGCCACCGCCGGCTACTACTCGATCCAGATCCTCGGCACCTTGCTGCCCGGCGTGCTGGTCCTGGCCGTGCTCGCCGACCTGCTGCTGGTGCCAGCGCTGATCCAGGTCGGCGTCCTCGCCTTCCCCCAAGAGCCCTCGGAGGCCTTGAGCGGGTCGACCGGTCAGGGCTCGAAACGGCGCAGGTAGGCGATCTGACTCCACGGCACGAGCAGGCCCCGCGGCTGATCGGGCGCCTCGGTCGGCTCGTAAGTCAGGCTCAGGCCGTGATCGAGCACGGCGGTCAGGGTCGCCGCGGAGGGCGCCGGCATCATCTGCCTGAAGACCACCTCGCAGCAGCTGACGCGCATCCCCGCGCCGAACAGGCGCTCGCTGCAGCCCTCGTCGGGCAGCTGCAGCCGCACCACCCGCACCGCCGCGCCTTGTTGCTCCTCCTCGCCCCGTCGCATCACCTCTGCTCCACCGAGTCACTGGTCCCTGGATCGATCAGAAGTCGAACGCGGCGCTCAGCCCGGCGTAGCCCGGACCCAGCGTCGGGACCACCGAAGACTTGGCGGTGCCACGGTGCTCGCCGGCCTCACTCCCCTCGAAGAAGAAGAGCACCACGCCGGTGATCGCTACCGCGGTGCCGGCGATCAGCAACCCGTCGGTCACCGCGCCGAAGGTCTTGGCCGAGTCGGCCTCGGCGTCGCTGCCGGTGCTCGAGCTGGCCGCCTTGTCCAGCGCCAGCCCGCCGGTGACCGCGCCACCGATCAGCAGGGCGCTCGCGGTACCGAGGGTGATCCAGGTCCACAGCCGCTTGCGGCCCTTGACCGGCCGGGTCGCCGTGGCGGAAGTCGCCGGGGCGGCGGTCGCCGGGGCGGCGGTCGCCGAGGCGCTCGCCCCGCCCGCCTCCGAGGTCGTGGCGCTGACCGCCTTCACCGGCTCGATCGAGACGTCGACGTCGACCACCGTTCCGGCGGTCACCGAGACCGCCAGCGAGTAAGGCGCGTACCCGCTCTTCGTCACCTGAACCTGGTGCTGGCCGGGCTGCAGGTGGATCGCCTTGGCCAGCGGAGTCGTCCCCACCGCCTTGCCGTCGACGATGACCGCGGCGCCCGCGACCTGGCACTTGATCCGCACGCCGGTCTGCTCCAGCCGACGGCGGAGGTTCTCGATCTTCTGCGCCAGGGCCTCGTTGCTGGTCCCGGATTTTTTCAGGTAGCGCGCCAGGTAGGCCACCGCCCGCTGCAGGTCACCGAGACGCTCGTAGGTCTGGCCGATGTTGTAGAGTAGCTCCGAGCGCATGGAGAGCTTGTACGCCCGCTCGAACTCGCGGATCGCATCGGCGTAGGCGCCACGCTGGTAGTAGGCCTGGCCCGTCTTGTAGTGCGCCTCCGCCGGCTTGACCTGGGCGCTGGCCGGCGTCACGGGGCCCCCGGCGACCCAGAGGACGGCGATCGCAGCGACCCCGCGGAGACGAAGGCGGCCTCGTCGGAGGAACTGGTTCATGCGTCGATCCCCCTGCTTGATGGCCACCGAGGGTATCACAGCGACTGCTGGCGGGGCCAAGACTCGATGCTCGCGGGTGGCCACTAAGCTCGCCGGTTGGCCACTGCGGCGGGTTCGAGGTATCGTAGTGCACGCTTGAGAATGAACGGATCGGGGCCCAAAAAGACCGGCGAGACCGGCAAGCAGAAGGAGGACTGGGCCAACGCCGAGTTCGAGTTTGGCGGACCGTCGTGGTCTGAGCTGCCGCCGGCGGTGCCGGACGACGATGACGACGAGGACGGCGAGGAGGGTCAAGCCCCAGCGGCCGCCCCGCCGTCAGTGTCGATCGACGATCCACCGGCCGACGAGTTCAACGCGCCGACCAGACAGATCGAGGAGTTTGGCGGCGACACCCGACCGATGAAGGCCAAGGAGCTGTACGAGAGGCTCGCCGAGAGCTGGGTCGACTCCCCCGACGACGATCTGGAGATCACCCTCGACTCCGCGGGCGGCAGGAAGCTCGCGGGCTCGGGTAGCGGCGCGGTGGACGCCGAAGAGAGCCGCTCCCGTCCGCTGCAAGCCCGCCGCGAAGCACCCACCGCCCAGAACCTGATGCCGGTGAGCATCGAGGGTGAAGCGGGCCAGCGCGCTGCGGATGAAGAGCCCGCCGAGCCGCCCGCCGGGCCTGCGAGCGTCGTCCGCATCGGCATCTCAGACGTCGACCTGCCCGGCCCCCCGCCGGGCGACGACGACGCCGGCCCTCCGGCCCTCGACGGCGACCTGTTCGCCGACGCCTTCGCCGATCCAGGTCCTTCGGGCGAGCTGTCGCTCGATCGTGACCTCTTCGCCGACATCGACCTCGACGAGACCCCCGAGGTCCGCCCGCTCGACAGCGACCTGTTCGCGCGCGTCCCGCCGCGGCGAAGAGCGGAGAAGATCAAGCCCCACGAGCGGCCGACCCAGCCGCACCTGACGGTGGAACGCGACGAGGCCGGACCACCAGGTCTGGATCCGACGCTGGCAGGTCTGAACGCGACTCCGGGGCAGCCCGACCCGCCAGGGAGGCAGGTGGTCGCGCTGCCAGGCCCGCCGGCCCCGCTCGAGTTCGTCGACG
>JAUVBO010000598.1 GCA_030591195.1 Pseudomonadota bacterium | reverse complement strand
GCCACAAGATCGTCGAGATCGAGGACGAGCTGTTCGAGGAGGGCTTCTCCGAGTTCGAGGAAGAGGACAAGGGCGACTTCGACGACGAGGGCTTCAAGCGGTTCAGCTGGGTGGTCAAGGTCGACAAGATCGAGCTGCCGTCGAGCATCAACCCCGACTCGCTGACCAGCGCGCTCTCCGGGGGCGATGAGGGCGACGGCGCCGGTGCTGGGGGCAAGTCCCCGGCCGGCGGGATGTTTGCCGTCGGCGCGAAGATGATGTCCGCCCAGTTCGAGATGTTTCGCAACCTGCTCGAGCAGAGCATCCGGCGGGTGGCGGTGCGGGTCTCGTGGAAGGAAGGGACGAGGGAGCGCTACGTCGCCGTGGTGGCCTACTTCACCGATCCGCGCAAGATCGAGGGCCTCGGCGGCGGCGGGATGCCGGCGATCCCGGGCGTGCCGGGGTCTACCACGCCGGGCTCTACCACGCCGGGGGCCACCACGCCGAGGTCCACCGCGCCGTCATCTACCACGCCGGGGACCACGACCAGGTCCCCGATCACCAGGAGTGGGCGATGATCAGGCGATCGGCGGCGCACCAGCGTGGGTTCACCTTGATCGAGGTGCTGATGAGCATGTCGATCCTCGCCTCGATGCTGACGCTGGTCTGGGGCTCGTTCTCGATCTCGTCGCGGGGCAAGGAGCGGGCCGAGGCGATCGCCGATCGGTACTACCAGCTACGGCTGGCCCTCGGCCGGATGACCCGCGAGATCTCGATGGCCTACCTTTCCCAGGGCGACCGGGTGGCCACCGACAAGCCGCGGACCTTCTTCGTCAGCGAGCGCAACAGCAAGATCGACGAGCTCAAGTTCTCGTACCTCGGGCACATGCGGTTGCACGAGGACGCCAAGGAGTGCGACCAGGCTGTCGTGCGTTACTACGCGGCTTCCGACCCAGCGGACAGCAGCCGGACCCACCTCTGGCGCCAGGAGACGCGACGGATCGACTACTGGAAGAGCGACGACCTCGACGATGTCGCCCCGGCCTACGCGCTGCTCGAGGACGTGCAGGAGCTGCACTTCGAGTTCTTCGACCAGCAACAGAACGACTGGCGCGACACCTGGAACACCCGCTCGGCCGACGGGCAGCCCGATCGGCTACCGGTCAAGGTGCGGATCACCCTGACGTTTCGGGACGAGCGGGACAAGCCGATGACCATCATCACCGCGGCGCGGATTCATATGCGCGAGGCGCTGAACCTGATCCCGAAGTGAGCCGTGCGGGAGGATAGACGACGATGATGCTGATCTTCGCAGGCCTCGCAGGCCTCGCCGCCCTCGTCGCCGCTTCGCGGCGGGTGGTCGCGCGGCTGCACCGGCGGCGCCTCGGCCGCCGGGAGGAGGGCGTGGCGCTGATCAGCGTGGTGATCATCCTCGCGGTGATGGGCGCCAACGCGGCCGACTTCGCCTACAACGCCCGGGTCGACTACACCTCGGCGATCAACGCCCGTGACGATCTGCAGGCCCACTACCACGCCCGCTCCTCGATCAACCTCGCCCGGTTGTTGCTGCTGGTGCAGAAGAAGCTGATCGATCCAAACCGCAAGTACTTCGGCGGGATGGACATCCAGATCGCGGACTACGCGCCGCTGCTGCTCTCGGCGTTCAACAACAAGGAGGGCGCCATCGCGCTCGGTTCGATCCTGGGCCTCGAGGCGGAGGGGATCAAGGGGCTCGGGGTGGAGGTGGGCAGCTTCGATCTCGAGATGGACAGCCTCGACGGCAAGGTGAACCTCAACTGCGGCGGGGGCAGCAACACTGGCCTGGCCCAGGTGACGGACTTCGCCGCCGCGCTGGCGGCGATGATGCTCTCCGAGCGCTACAACCGGCTCTTCGAGGAGCCCGACGCGAACGGGCAGTACGCCGACCGCCTGGAGGTGATGCGCGCGATCATCGACTGGGCCGACCAGGACACGGTGATGTTCGGCAGCACCGCCGCCGAAGACTACCGCTACAGCGTGGGCAAGGATCCATACGAGAACAAGGACCAGTACTTCGACACGGTGCAGGAGCTGCGGCTGGTCAAGGGGATCGACGAGGACTTCATGGCCGCCTTCGGCCGCGCCTTCACCGTCTACGGCAGCTGCAAGGTCAACGTCGGGCTGGCTGGCGCACCGGTGATCACCGCGTTGATCCTGCGCTACGCGGCGACCCAGACCGACCCGGCGCTGCATCCGCGCAACCTGACGCTGCTGGTGCGATACGTGATCATGGTCCGCGACATGATGGGCGGGTTCACCAACGCCAAGGCGTTCATCCAGGCGGTGGAGAACCCGATGGCCCAGCTCGGCGTGGCGACGGCGATGGACAGCCTCGCCGGCGGTGACCAGAGCGGTCAGCCCACCGGCCTGCCTCCGGTCTTGGGGGTCAAGCTCGACAGCAAGAAGCTCAGCGCGGCGATCACCGCCGGCGGCTCGCGTCGGATCTGGCGCGTGGTCGGCAAGGCCGAGGTCGGCCGGGTGAAGAAGAAGATCATCGCCGTCTGGGACACCGACCACATCCCGTCCCACCCCGGGCGGTACGACGTCAGCAGGGGAGCGTTCCTCTACTGGCGCGAGGAGTAGGAAGAGCGAGTCATGGCGCGAGTCATCGGGATCGATCTTGGAGCGCACACGGTGAAGGTCGCCGCCCTCGAGGTCGGCTTCCGCACCGTGCGGGTCGCCAGCGTGCGCAGCTTCGAGGTGCTGCCGGGGGCCGGCAGCAGCCTGCGGCGCAGCCTCAAGGCGCTCTCCGACCTCGAGGAGGTCGGGGACGACGGCGGGGTGACGGTGGCGGTCCCGGGCGACCGGGTGCTGCTGCGGGTGCTCGACATTCCGTTTGCCGACCCGCGCAAGCTACAGGCGGTGGTGGGCAACGAGCTGGCCGACGAGATGCCGTGGGAGATGGAGGAGATGGTCTTCGACCACCTCGCCCTGCGGTCGCCGATCAACAAGGTCCTCGCGGCGGCGGCGCGCAGCGCCGAGATCGAGGAGGTGCTCGAGGAGCTGGCGGAGCGGGGCGTCGATCCCCGGCACGTGTCCGTCGCGCCGCTCGGCTACGGCGAGCTCGTTCGCCGGCTCTACCCCGTGGGCGCGCTGGCGGTGGTTGACCTCGGCCACGAGCGGACCAACGTCTGCCTGGTGCAGGATGGTCGGGCGGTGGCGGCACGGACGATCTCGCGCGCCGGGCGGCAGATCACCGAGGCCCTGCGGCAGGTCTACCAGCTGTCCTACGCCGAGGCCGAGCAGCTCAAGGAGACCCGAGCGCGGCTGGCGCTGGCCAACGAGCTCGAGCGGCTCGCGGGCGACGAGCGGCAGCTGGCCGAGGTAACCAACCGGGCGGTGCTGCCGCTGACCCGGGAGCTGCAGCTGTCGCTCTCGGTGCTCGGCGCGCGGGTCGGTGTTCAGCCGCAGGGCCTGCTGATCTGCGGTGGTACAGCGCTGCTCGAGGGGATCGACCACCACCTCGCGGGCCAGCTGGGGCTGCCGGTCACCCGGCTCTCGTTCGTCGGCGACGCCGATCTCGAGGCGGCGGGGCTCGGCGACGATGGCGAGGTGGTCAGCGCGCTCTCCCTCGGGCTGGCCCTCGAGCACAGCCGCCGTCCTCCGCTCGAGCTGCGGCAGGGACGCTTCGCCGCCGACTCCGACCGATCGCTGCTGCGCGACAAGCTGCTGGCGCTGACCGCGTCCGTGCTGGCGGTGCTGATCTTCGCCGGCATCAGCGCCTACGCCAGCCTGGCGGTGCTGCGGGGTGAGGAGGCCCGGCTCGAGAAGCGCCTCGAGATCGACACCCGCCGGGTCTTCG
>JAUVBO010000806.1 GCA_030591195.1 Pseudomonadota bacterium | reverse complement strand
CGTCGTTGACCGACACGGCGGCGATGGCGGTGATCAGGGTGTCCACCGTCGACATCAGCGCGGCGGTCAGCGCCGCGAGGACCAGCCCGAACAGCCCCGGCCGGGTGAGCAGCTCGGTGGCGACGTAGAAGGCGTCGCTGGCCTGCACCGTCGGCGGGAGCTTGCCGGCGTGGACCATCGCCCGGGCGACCCAGCCACCGGCGCCGACCACGCAGGCGGCGATCGTCATCAGCACCCAGGTCTGCGACAGCGCCGCCTTGCGGCAGTCGCCGAGGGAACGCGCCGACATGTAGCGCATCATCGTGCCCTGGTGCAGCAGGGCGAACATCGCCGAGTTGGCGATGGCGTCCTGCCAGAAGATGCCGACGCTGGGGAAGGCCTCGTCCTGGTTGAAGTTGGGGAACGCCAGCCGGTGCTCGCGGGGAAGGTGGGTCCAGAACTCCCCGAGGCCACCCAGATAATGGATGCCGAGGCCGAGGATCAGCAGGCCGGTGAACAGCAGCAGGATCCCCTGCAGCAGGTCGGTCATGATCACGCTGGTCTGGCCACCGGAGGTGACGTAGGTCGCCGAGACCGCCGCCACCAGCAGCGCGGCGAGCGGGATCGGCCAGCCGAGCAGCGAGTTGAGCACCTTGCCCATGGTGAAGAGGTTCACCCCGACGTAGCCGATCATGTAGATCAGGATGCAGATCGTCGCCACCAGCCGGACCTTCGAGTCGAAGCGCCGGCCGAAGTACTCGGGGATCGAGGTCACCCGCGAGAAGTAGAGGATCGGCAGCCAGCCGAACAGCAGCAGCGGCAGCCAGATCCAGTCGTTGAGGTACGTCTGACTGCTCGAGAGGCCGTGGGCAAAGCCCTTGTTGCTGTACTTGACGAAGCTGTACGAGCCGATGGTCGTCGCCACCATGCTGAAGGCGATCAGCCACCAGGAGAAGCGCCGTCCGCCAAAGAAGAAGTCCGAGGCGGTCTTCTGCTTGCGGCCGAACCAGGTGCCAACCGCGGCGATGATCACGAAGTAGCCGATGACCACCGCATAGTCGATCCCCGCGCCGCGGGTACGGCCCTTGCCCATCAGGTGATCGGCGCTGCCGTCGTAGGCAATCTCGGCGGCGGTGGTCATCGGCGCGTACTGCTGGAAGGCCTGCAGCAAGGCGAAATAGGCGAACACGCCGAGCAGGATCAGCAGGTTGCGCAGCCCCGACCCGGACAGGCCGACGGCGCCCTGGCGGGCGGCATAGGTCAGGCCGACGGCAAAGACGAGGCCGCCGACCGTGTAGACGTAGATATAGGGGTCCACTACGGCTCCGTTCAGATCAGGTCAGCTACACCCGTAACAGTACCGGTTTTTCTTTTTTTGGTATCGGGCAACGAGGGCTAAGGGCACGCCCCCCTCCGACTTGACAGCCAGCCCCCATCCTGTTATTGAGAATGACATGCAGCAAGCGTGCGGCAGCGACTGCTCCCCCTGTGACCCGAAAGGCTGCTGTATCAGCCGCTTGCGCCAGCAATTTGCCGAGCGACGCATCGGTCGCCTGACCCGCGAGCGCATCACTTTATTGAGATCTGTTTGCAAAATCGAGAACCACTTCGACGCGGACTGCCTGCTCGCGCGGCTCGACGACGAGGGCGTCGCCGTGTCCCCGTCGACGGTCTACCGCACCCTGCCGTTGCTCGAGCAAGCCGGCATCATCCGGCGCGTCGGCCTCGACCGGCCGAGTGACAAGACCTCCTACGAGCACGTCTGGGGCCGGCAGCACCACGACCACCTAATCTGCTCGGCCTGCGGCCTGGTGGTCGAGTTCACCGACCCGGCGATCGAGGTCCTCCAGGAGGCCGTGGCCAAGCGGCACGGCTACGCGCTGCATACCCACCACCTCGACCTCGTCGGGCTCTGCGCCGGCTGTTCGGGGCGGCAGGAGTCATGACCATGCCCGGCGGCCGCCAGCCCGGAAGTCCCGGCGACCTGCGGTGTGACTGCGGCAGCCTGATGGCTCGCCTCACCGCCAACCACATCGAGCTCAAGTGTCGACGCTGCAAGCGCGTCCATCTCTTCCGCATCCTGCTCGACTGCGCCGAGGGGCCGAGGACGAGCGCCTGCTGCTGTGACGCAGAGATGACCATCGTCACCGACTAGCTGAGATCCACGCGCCGGGCGCCAGTGCGGCCCCGGCTCGGTAATCCCCGCGGCCCGCGGCCTGCCTGCGCCCAGCGCCCCCCAATGACAGGCTCGTGCACACCAGCGGCCCCGCCGCGGGATGGGCGTCTTGCGTCCGCTCGCGGCCCGCGCTGGCAAGAAAGGAAAGCACCCGATGTACCGTCACCACCCCGCCCCGAACAGCACCCGCCTTGGCCCGGGCGTCGCCACGTTGATCGCGATCCTGGTCGCGACCGCCGGCTCGGCGAGCGCGGACCGCCGCGCCTTCCCCTACACCTACGGCTACATGACTCTGCCCAAGGGCGGCTTCGAGATCGAGCATTACCTCGACGCGAAGATCGCCCGGTTCGACGACCCCGACACCGCGGACGAGGAGGACGACGTCGGCGTCGACTGGCGCCACCAGATCGAGCTCGAGTACGGCATCACCGACCGGCTCGACTTCGGCTTCTACAACGTCTTCGAGCAGAAGGAGCACGGCGACTTCGAGTACAAGGGGCTCAAGCTGCGGTCACGCTACCGCTTCGGCGACCCCGGCGCCTGGTTCGCCGATCCGGCGGTCTACGTCGAGCTCATCGTCTACCGCGACAAGATCAAGCTCGAGGAGATGCTGATCGTCGCCAAGCAGCTCGGCAAGCTCGAGCTCGCGACCAACATCAAGATCGAGCAGGGCTGGGCGATCGAGGGAGGCGACGAGTTCGTCTTCGAGGTCATCCCCTCGGTGGGCATCGCTTACCACATCACGCCCTGGCTCGCAGCGGGCGTCGAGTACGTCGGCAAGGTCGAGCTCGAGGGGGGCGAGGTCTCTCACTCTCACTTCGCCGGACCGAGCCTCTCGCTCTCCGGCAAGCGTTTCTACTGGAGCGTCGGCGTCCATCCGGAGCTCGCATCGTCGAGCGGCAGCCGGCTGCGACTGCAGGCGCGATCGCTGTTCGGCATCATGCTCTGATCGTGATGGCGTACCTGAGGTTGATCATCGGTGCGGCCGTGGT
>JAUVBO010000298.1 GCA_030591195.1 Pseudomonadota bacterium | reverse complement strand
GACCTACATCCAGGAGCAGCTGCAGACCTGGATGTTTCAGTACGTGACCACCGTGGTCAACCCGGACGACCTGACCCTGCGTCACTACCCGTTCAAGGCTGCCACGGTGGAGGTCGTCGAGCGCGAGGGGGCGATCGGCTGGTACGACTGCAAGATCGCCATCCTGCCGCACATCCAGTTCGAGGGCATGGACGTCGAGCTGCGGATGGACACGAGGCTCTAGACGTTGAGACGGGGCGAAACCACCGCCAAGCTGCACGAAATCACCATTCAATTGATCCAAAGGAAATAGGAGCGACAGATGCCAGACATCACCTACAGCTGTGACGTGGTCCAGGGCTACAACTTCAACCGCGACGCCCAGGGGCGCGTCGGGCACATCAACTCGCTGATGATCGCCGATGCCGAGCTCGCGGCGGACTTCTCGGTGATCGACCCCGAGGCGGTCAGTGGTGACCCGGTCAAGGTTGTCGCCATCGTCCGGGACTTCGCCTGGAACGGCGGCGCGGTCGACGGGCTGCAATTCGGCATGCAGATCTCCAGCGAGAACAAGATCAAGATCGCGACGCTGCTGCACCAGACGATGTCCAACACCACCGTCACGGTCAACTTCACGGTCTACGACTACGACCGGGACGAGAAGAAGTTCTTCAAGGCCTTGCACACCGACGGCACGGCGCTGAACTGCCTGGTGCAGCTAGAGGGCGACCAGCTGGTCCTGTTCCTCGCCGACGACCCGGACGGCGAGGTCGAGCAGCCGAGGAACTTCTCGCTGCAGCTCGGCGTGATGCCCGACGAGACGCAGCAGGAGATCCACTACGCGATCTCGATCTCGGACAAGTTCGTCAAGCAGTTCGGCATCGACGTCAGCGCCTGATCCTCCGCGCTGCCGGGTCGCGACGGCGGAAGGGGAGGCCGATCTCGCGCGGCGATCCGTGGGCGAGCAAACGGCCCGCGCACCGCCGAGACGTGTTCCCCTCCCTCCGCTGTCGCGTCAACAGTAAGCCCTTCGGGAGCGACTGCAGAAAATGAGTGGCAAGCTCGCCCGTGTCCGCTGGCAGATGGGCCAGACCCTGCTCCCCGAGCACTTCGCGGCCCAGGAGGAGTCGCTGCTGGCCGACGCGTCGCTGCGGCTGCGGGCGCGCGGGCTGCCGGCCTACGGCATCGTCTCGCTGCGCTGGAACGACTCGCTGCTCACCGAGGGCGTGCTCTCGCTGCAGGCGGCGACGATCCTGCTGCCCACCGGCACCCTGCTCGACATCCCGGGCAACGCCGCGGCAAGCCCGATCAATCTCAACGTCCCCGGCACGCCGAAGGTGGTGGTCTACCTGCACTGCCTCGACGAGGACCAGGCCGAGCAGCAGGACAACGACTCGGGCTGGGACGTGGGACAGGAGGACGTGGTGCCGCGGCGGACCTTGCGGGTCGCGCTGGCCGCCGAGCAGTCCTATCCGGGGGCGATCGACACGATCAAGCTCGCCGAGCTGGAGAAGGACCCCGAGGGGATCTGGCAGCTGGCGGCGAGCTACCTGCCGCCGCTGCTGCAGGTCGGCACCTCGCCCTTCTTGCGCGCCGAGCTCTCGGAGCTGCCCAAGGCGCTCGACGCCTTTCAGTACAAGCTGGCGATGGACTCGGCGAGCTACCTCTCGGGCGGCAGCCTGTTCTCGGTCAAGCAGTGCCTCAAGGCGGTCTACCGCGCCCAGCGCTTCCTCCGCAACCTCGCCGGGCAGATCCACCCCCACCCGTACTTCGTCTACGAGGCGCTCAAGGAGCTCTACGTCGAGGTCTGCTTCTATCGCGACAGCTCGCCGAAGGACGTCGCCGAGCCCTACAACCACGACCAGCTGGCCGACTGCTTCAAGCGGATCCTCGAGCCCCTGGCCGAGCAGATGCAGCTGGCCGAGAAGCGCTCGCCCTACCAGCCGTTCGAGTTTCGCGACGGGGTCTACCGCATCGGCCTGGGAGCTGAGATCACCCAGGCCGGGGAGGTCTACTTCCTGGTCCAGAAGAGCCAGGTGAACAAGACGGTGCGGCTCGAGGACTTCAAGCTCGGCGCGCCCTCCCGGCTGCAGATGATCCACAAGCTGGCGCTCAAGGGGATCCCGATCGA
Source organism: Pseudomonadota bacterium (assembly GCA_030591195.1). The sequence goes on along the minus strand of JAUVBO010000298.1, from coordinate 3,311 downwards.
CAAGGTCGACCGCCCGATGCTCGCGCACTCCTTCGGGCCGGAGGTCGAGTTCTACCAGCTGCGACGGGGCGACGAGTGGGACTACGTGCTGCGCGAGGGCGCCGCGGCGTTCTACCACTGCTCGGGCTTCGAGGAGCTCGAGTTCTACCTCTACTGGCACGGCGGCTGATGGCGTTGATGGCGAAATTCGTCGAGCGGCCGCGCGATCAGGGGGTGAACCATCACATCGCCAGCATCGTCGCCAACCTGAACAACGTGCTCAACACCAAGCGCGACTACGGCTCGCCGTTGCGCGACTACGGCGTCGAAGATCTCAGCGGCCACCGGACCCGGGAAGCCGTGGCCCAGGCGGTGATCGATCAGGTCCGCGAGTGCATCGATCGGCACGAGCCCCGGGTGCGGCTCGAAGAGATCATCTACGAAAACGACCACAACCCGCTGCGGCTGTCGTTCACCATCCGCTGCACCATCCGCGAGACCGCGCGGGCGCTGCAGATGTACTTCGACACCGTCTTCGGCAAGGTCAACATCGGCGACCCGGGAACCGTGCGCTGAGCGACCGCCGGCCAGCGAGGTATTGATGGCTTCTCCTCTGATCTGCCGCATCGAGCTGAACAAGGAGGGCGGCGTCACGATCAAGGTCGAGGACAAGCAGGGTCAGGTGACCCAGACGGTCGAGATCGACAGCGAGCAGATCAAGCTGACCCACCAGCCGCAGGAGGCCGAGGAGCTCAGCACGATCACCGCCAACTCGGCGGGGATCTCGCTCAAGTGCAAGGCGTTCAAGCTCGAAGCCGAGACCGTCACCGTCACCTCCTCGAAGGCGACCAAGTTGACGGCCGAGGAGACCCTCGACCTCAAGGCGACCAAGGCGATGTCGCTCAAGACCGACGACGCGCTGACGATCACGGCGACCAAGGACCTCGACGCTTCGGGCAAGAACGTCACGATCAGCGCTCCGACGGGCGCCGTCGAGATCTCGGGCAAGGACGCCAAGGTCAGCGCGTCGCTGGGGCTGACCCTCGAGGGAAACCAGTCGAAGCTCTCGGGCAAGACCTCGGCCGACGTCGAGGGGCTCAACACCAAGATCGCCGGCAAGGTCAAGGTCGACCTCGATGGCAAGCTGACCACGGTTAGCGGGCAGATGACCAGCATCAAGGGTAGCCTGATCAAGCTCGGGTGAGGCCACGCTGGAGCGGCCAAGTCATGGTTAGAGATCGCGCGCGATGAAACTGGACGACCGGCTATACGAAGCGTTCCTCGAGGAGATGCAGGAGCTCGAGTCGTTCCGGATGGCCTACGCCAGCGCTCACCCCAAGACCCCGCTCGAGCGCGACGATCCGGACGTCAAGCGCTTGACCGAGGCGCTGGCTTTCTTCGCCGCGCGGACGCGGACGGCGTCCCTGCGGCAGGTCGAGACCTCCCGGCGCCGGATTTTCCAGCAGCTCTTTCCCTACCTGCTGTCGCCGCTGCCGGCGATGGGCACGCTGCGTGCGGTGCCTGGCGCCCAGTTCGCCGAGCCGATCGTGCTGCCGGCTGGGACCGAGTTCCTGCTGAGCACCGACGGAGGTGAGGAGGGGTTCTTCTGCACCCTCGACGAGCTGCGGATGATGCCCTTTTCGCTCGGGCGGTGCGACACCCTGCTGCTCTCTCGCGGAGGCTACCGCGTGGCGTTGTCGCTGCGCGTCCCCTTCCCCCGCACCGACGAGATCGGCCTGGTCCGGCTCCACGTCAACCACCTCAACGACTACCTCGCCTCGCTGATGGTCCATGATGCCCTGCAGCGGCACCTGCGGCGGGTTCAGGTGGTCTTCGACGCCGAGACGGTCGACGAGACCACCCGGGGTGTCGAGTGCCCATTCTCCTTCGGCGGCGTGGCGGGCGCGGAGCGCGGGCAGGGTTTCTGGGCGCACCCGCTCGAGGAGCAGCGGGCCTTCTTCCACTGCCCTCAGTCCGAGCTGTTCGTCAATCTCGAGGTGCCGCCGCCGCCGCGTAACTGGCAGCAGGTGACGTTGCTGTTCGATCTCGACGCGAGGTGGCCGAGCAGCTTGCGCCTTGGCCGCGAGGTGTTGCAGCTGTTCGTCGTGCCGATCGCCAACCTCGAGCGGGCGACCGCCGCGCCGCTGATCTACGAGGGAACCCAGGAGCGGTGCCCGCTGCGCCACCCGTCACCCGAGCGCCGGTTCGCACTACACGGCATCCGCGGCGTCTACCGGATCGACGAGGGGGTGATGACCCCGCTGCGTCCGGGCACCCTCGCCGGCGGTAGCGGCTCGTTCGAGACCGAGGAGCAGACCGACCTCGCCGGGCGCACGCGGCACTGGCTCTACCTTCACCTGCCGGAAGCCTTCGAGGCGCCGGTGACCGTGGCCACCGACGCCACCTGGATTCAGCCCTGGTTCTCGCGGCTGCTCGACCAGAAGCTGCGCATCACGCCCTACCGCCACACCTTCCCCGGGCTGAAGTGGGAGCTGTCCGGCGAGCTTGTCGCTCACCGCGCCAGCGGCTTCGCCGAGCGGATGGACACCTTCCTCCACCTCTTCGCGCTGCAGAACAAGACCCGGCTCGATCTGGAGGATCTGCGGATCCTGCTCGAGACCCTCGGCAGCGTCTGGCAGGGGCCTTTCGGGCAGCTCGCCGCGGTCCTGCGCGAGCTGGTGGTGGAGGAGGTCCCGCCCAAGGGCGGCGATGGTCGGGCCGCGGCGCTGCCCAAGCTCGTCTACCGGCTGCTGTTCGACGAGGCCGACGAGGGGGCAAGGCCGCTGATCGAGCTGTTCTGTCGCCGGGTCGAGCGGGTGCTCGATCTCTGGATCTCCGACGCGGCGGTGGAGGTGCGGGGGGAGGTGTGTCGATGAGCGACGACTCGCGGCTGGGCGATCTCTTCTCGCCCGAGCGCCTGCGGCGCAGCTGGCGCGACCCCGACGAGGGCGTCGCCGCGCCCGCGCCGTCGACGCCGGCGGGGGCCGAGGAGGAGCCGTGGGCCGGTGAGGGCTGGGCCGGTCTCTCGGTACGGCAGCTCGGCGAGCGGCTCCGTCAGCTGGTGCCAGCGGACCCGGTGCTGGTCGAGCTGGTCGAGCGGCTGCGGGCGGTGGTCGAGCGGATCGCTGCGCTCGAGGCGGGCGTCGACGAGCAGGGTGATGAGCAAGGCCGACCGGCGGAGCGACGCCCGATCGAAGGCGAGGGCGCGGCGGCCGAGGCCTTGATGGTCGCCGAGGTCGCCGAGCCGTCAGCGCTGGCCGGACGGGTGGGTGAGCTGCTCGAACAGATCGAGGACCTCATCGATGCCCGGCGGCTCGGACGGCCGCGGGCTG
>JAUVBO010000852.1 GCA_030591195.1 Pseudomonadota bacterium | reverse complement strand
GGGTCGCCGATCTGCACCGCCTGGGCCGGCGACTCGCCGTGGAGCGCCTCGCTGGAGAAGGTGGCGCCGTGGATGCCGTCTTTGCCGATCCGGCCGCCGACCATCACCACCACGTCGCCGTCGAGGATCTCCTTGCGCTCGCTCGGCCCGCCCTGGATCCTGGACGGCATCACGCCGACCGTGCCGCAGAACACCAGCGGCTTGCCGACGTAGCGCTCGTCGAAGATCTCCCAGCCGCGGCTGTAGGGGATCCCGCTCTGGTTGCCGCCCTCGATCACGCCGCGGTGAACGCCCTCGCGGATCCGCCGCGGGTGCAGCAGGCCGGGCGGCAGCTGTCCGCAGTGGTCCGGCGCGCCGAGGCAGTAGCCCCAGACGTTGGTCAGCAAGGCCGCGCCGAGCCCGGTGCCGAACGGATCTCGGTTGACGCCGACGATCCCGGTCATCGCACCGCCTACCGGATCCAGCGCGCTGGGCGAGTTGTGGGTCTCGACCTTGAAGACCAGGTTGGTGTCCTCGGCGATCCTGACCACCCCGGCGTTGTCGTCGAAGACCGACACCAGCCAGTCGACCTTCTCCGCGATGCGGCGCGTGCTGCCGACGATGAAGGTGGCAAACAGGGAGCTGATCGTCTGATGCTCCCCGGTCGTCTCGTCGCAGTAGTTGATCTTCGCGTTGAAGATCTTGTGTTTGCAGTGCTCGGACCAGGTCTGGGCCAGTGCCTCGAGCTCGACGTCGGTGGGGTCCGGCGGCAGGCCGGCCTCGGCCCGTCGCGCCTGTCTGTCCGTCGAGGTGCCGAAGTGGTCGCGGATGGCGTGGAGCTCGGCGAGGTTGAGCGACAGGGTCCGCTGGCGGCTCAGGGCGACCAATGCCTCGTCGTCGTCAGGCAGGGGGACCGCCTCGGCGTGCGCCGGGTGCTGGCTGCCAGCCAGCGGCAGCGTCAGGTCCGGCGGCGCGGCCAGGTAGGCCTCGCGGGTAGCGATCGCGATCCGCTCGATCAGCTCGTTGGCGAGCAGGTCGCGGCCGATGCGCTCGGCGGCGGCCTGGTCGATCGCCGTTCCCTGCAAGAGGTAGAGAATCTCGCCGAAGACCTGCCCCTCGGCCGGCCGGCCGAGCAGGTCGCGGACGAAGACCCGCGCCGTCCGCCCGACGTTGTCGGTCACGCCGGGGCGATAGCCGACCGAGATCACCCACTGGCAGTCGGGCGGCGGGAGCTGGCCCACCGCCGACCGCTCGATCACCGGGTCGGTCAAGGCCAGGCGCACGCGCTCCAGCTCGTCCGGCGAGAGATCGAAGGTCAGCTTGTAGACGCTGCGGGTGCGGATCCGATCAACGGCCAGCCCAAGGTGCTCGCGAGCCAAGCGGCGGGCGGTGTCGCCGCGTGGATCGTCGATGCCTTGGCGCAGGCCGACCTCGATGCGATGGGTCGTCACGGCCCGTACAATGCACGGGACGTTTCGCGGTTTCAAGGCCCAGTGGCTTCTGGTCAGTAGCGACGATAGAGCAGCTGGGCGCCCATTTTCCAGCTGAGGTGGATCATCGAGCCGTCGGGAGCGAGCAGCCCGCGGTAGGCGTCGAGCACCCGCTTGCGGGTCTCGCAGGCGCCCGGCCGGGCGGTGAACCCGGTCTCCTCGAGGTGAACCTTCCCGCTGACGATCCGGCCCTTGACCTTGAATCGAGCGACATTGTGGTAGCTCAGGCGGTTGTTGCACCTGAACCGACGGCCGTCTCCCGAGCGAACCAGCACCCGCCGGTCATAGTAGCCCTCGATGCGGTCTCCGCGCTGCAGCAGGTGCCAGACCTCATCCTCGACCTTGCGGTCGCCCTGGGAGTCGGCGCTGCGATGGTGCCAGGTCCAGACCCCGGTGACGCTACCGCGTTGGCCCATTGCCAGCGCCAAGGGGATCGGCTCGCCGAGCCGCAAGTCGAGGGTGAGGTTCTCTCCGTCGCAGCTCGCCCTCAGTCGCTTGCCCTGGCGTACCAGGGTGCACGCCGAGTACGAGGGGGTCTTGAGCGCCTCGCAGGCAGAGCGGCGGTTGCGCGCGGGCAGGGGCGCGATCTGTCTGATCTCCGCACCCTCGGCCGTCGGCACCCCGGCGACAAGGAACCGGGTCTCGACCTGATAGCGGGTCCGCCCGCCGCAGCGAAAAGCCCGGCCATCTCGGGAGATCCAGGTTCGCAGCCGGTTCCAGAACCCGGCAACCCGGTTCGAGCGGTGGATCAGCTGCAGCTCGTGGCGGTCGATCTGCTCGTCGCCTTCGCGGTCGGTGGAGCGGGTCACGGTTCCCCACACGCCGGCCACCGATGGACCGTTGGATGCGGGCTTGGCGAGTGGGGGTTGGGGCCGGGGGCAGGCCGTGAGCCCACAGGTGGCGGCCACCGCCAGCCCGAGCCAGGTTTGCCGGCGCAGTCCACGCTTCGTCGCGCCGATGGGAAGGCGAGTCACTGTCTTCAAGTTTAGCCCGAAATCACCCGTAGCGCCGCAAATTCCACTCCTTGGGTCCGTTGACGGCGGAGCGGTGCCTCCCATATCATCGGAGCCGAGCCGCCGTCGCGGCGGTGTCGACACAAGGAGGAAATACTCGATGAAGCTCTCGAAACGGCGCGGCCGATATCTCGCGCTCTCGATCGTCGTCGCGGCGCTGCTGGCCCCCACCTGGGCGGGGGCTGACGACGCCGACCTCAAGCAGACGATCGCTGATCTGACGTCCCAGACCACGGACAAGGAACGGATGGATGGGGGCGGCTCGGCCAAGGTCGAGGTCAGCCAGACCCGGACCTGGCTCGGGGAGGCGAGCAACGCGGTCAAGGAGGACAACGCCGACCGCTGCCGCCGGCTGCTGACGCGCGTGCGCGCTCAGCTGGTGCTGATCGATCATCTGGCGACCCTCTCGCGTCTCCAGACGAAGGTGACGCAGCAACAGGCTGCGATGAAGCAGGCCAAGCAGCAGCTGGCCCAGACCGAGAAGACGCTCGGCGACAAGCGGGCCCAGGTCAAGGTGCTGAAGATGTCCCAGCCAGGAGCGGC